>CAMFHW010000272.1 GCA_945952175.1 uncultured Phenylobacterium sp.
GATCTGGGCTGTCGACCGGGTGACCCTCGTGACCGGAGGCCCGCATGGCCGCTGATCTCGTCCTGGTCTCGCCGTTGGACGGCTGGGCCGCGCCGCTGTCGGAGACGCCGGACCCGGTGTTCGCGGAGGCGATGCTGGGTGACGGCCTGGCCATCGACCCGACCGGCGGCCTGCTCTGCGCGCCCTGCGACGGGACGGTGGTCTCGGTCCATGCCGCGCGCCACGCCGTGACCGTGCGCACCGCCGAAGGCGTCGAGATCCTGATGCATATCGGCCTGGAGACCGTGGCCCTGGGTGGCGAGGGGTTCGAGGCCAAGGTGGCCGACGGCCAGGCGGTGAAGGCGGGCGACCCGCTGATCGCCTTCGACCTCGACCTGGTTGCGCGGCGCGCCAAGAGCCTGATCTCCCCGCTGGTGATCACTTCCGGCCCGCCGATCCGTCTGCGGATCGAAGGCCGCGCCGTGCGCCGGGGCGAGCGGCTGCTGGAGCTGGTGGGCGGCGCCCCGGAGCCCGAGACCGTCTCTGGGGCCGAGGGGCCGCTCGCCCGCCGCGAGATCCGTATCCCCCTGGCCCACGGCCTCCACGCCCGTCCCGCCGCGCGGGTGGCGGATCTCGCCAAGACCTTCGCCGCCCTGGTCTCGGTCACCGCCGCCGCCCGTTCCGCCAATGCTCGCAGCCCCGTGGCCCTGATGGCGCTCGGCCTGCGCCTGGGCGACCATGCCGTGCTGGAGGCGCGCGGCGCCGACGCCGAGGCCGCCATCGCCGCCGTCGCCGACCTGATCGAGGGCGGCATGGGCGAGGCCGCGCCTTTTCCGGCCGCCAAGCTCGCGCTCGTGGCGCCGTCCGCGCCGGACCTGCCGCCAGGCCAGCTTCGCGGCGTCTGCGCCAGTCCGGGCCTGGCGGTCGGCAAGGCCGCGCGCATGGTTCGTGCGGAGATCGCGGTGGCCGAATCCGGCCGAGGCGTATTGGCGGAGCGCGCCGCCTTGGAGGCGGCCCTTGCCGCCGTCCGCGCCGCCATCGACGCCGAGACGGCCCGCGAGGGCGCGCCGGCCCGCCAGGCGATCCTGGCCGCCCACCGCGCCTTCGTCGACGACCCCGAGCTCGCCGCCCAGGCCGCGCGGTTGATCGGGGAGGGCAAGAGCGCCGCCTTCGCGTGGCGCGCGGCGGTCGGCGCCTATGTCGAGGCCCTGCGCGGCCTGGGCGATCGGCGCATGGCCGAGCGGGTCGACGACCTGAAGGACCTGGAGCGCCGCGTCCTGCTGGCCCTGAACGGCGAGGCCGAGGCGCCCGCCGTCCTGCCCGCCGGCGCCATCCTGCTGGCCGACGACCTGCTGCCGTCCCAGCTCATGAGCCTGGAACCCGGCCGGATCGCCGGCCTCTGCACCGCCGGCGGCGGCCCGACCAGCCACGTGGCGATCCTGGCCCAGGCCATGGGCGTGCCCGCCCTGGTCGCGACCGGCCCCGGAGTGCTGTCGATCGCCGACGGGACCAGCCTCATCCTCGACGCCGAAGCCGGTCTGTTGCAGGTCGCGCCCGACGCCGCCGCCCTGGAGGCCGCCCAGGGCCGCATCGCCGCGCGCACCGAACGCCGAGCCGCCGCCCGCGCCAGGGCCCGCGACGCCGCGCGTCTCGCCGATGGGACCGCCATCGCAGTCCTGGCCAATCTGGGTTCGGTGGATGAGGCGGTCGCCGCGGTTCCCGCCGGCGCGGAGGGCTCCGGCCTGCTGCGCACCGAGTTCCTGTTCCTCGACCGCGACGAGGCGCCCGACGAAGACGAGCAGGCCGGCAAGTACCAGACGATCGCCGACGCCCTGGAGGGGCGGCCACTCACCGTGCGTCTGCTCGACGTCGGCGGCGACAAGACCGCCGCCTACCTGCCCATCGCCGCCGAGGAGAACCCGGCGCTCGGCGTGCGCGGGGTGCGCGTGGCGCTGCGCCGGCCACAGCTCCTGAAGACCCAGCTGCGCGCCATCCTGCGGGTCCAGCCGCCCGGCCAGTGCCGCATCATGGCCCCGATGATCTCGCGCCTGTCGGAGCTGCGCGCCGTCCGCGCCGCGCTGGACGAAGCCCGCCGCGAGTTGGGCGTCGCCGGCCGCCTGGACCTCGGCGTGATGATCGAGACCCCCGCCGCGGCCATGATCGCCGACCAGCTCGCCGCCGAGTGCGATTTCCTCTCGATCGGCACCAACGACCTCACGCAATACGCCCTCGCCATGGACCGGGGAAATCCGGAGCTGGCCGCCGAGCTCGACGCGCTCGACCCCGCCGTCCTGCGGCTCGTGCAGAAGACCGTCGAGGGCGGGCGCGCCCATGCGCTCTCCACCGGCGTCTGCGGCGGCGCGGCCGGCGATCTCGCCGCGATCCCGATCCTGATCGGCCTGGGCGTCGACAAACTTTCGATGACCGCCTCGGCCATCCCCGAGGCCAAGGCCCTGATCCGCACCCTGTCCGGCGAGGCCTGCCGCCGGCTGGCCGCCCAGGCGCTCGCCGCGCCGTCGGCCGAGGCGGTGCGGGCGCTGGCCGACACCTTCCTGAACGGAGGCGCCTGACCATGCGCTCCCCCCTCGAGGCCCTGCAGTCGCTCGGCCGGGCGCTGATGCTGCCGATCGCGGTCCTGCCGGTGGCGGGCCTGCTCCTGCGGCTGGGCCAGCCGGACCTGCTGAATCTGTCATTCGTGGCCGCCGCCGGCGACGCGATCTTCTCCAATCTCGGCCTGTTGTTCGCGGCCGGCGTCGCGGTGGGCCTGGCGCGCGACAACAACGGGGCGGCGGGATTGGCTGGCGTGGTCTGCTTCCTGATCGCCACCCACGGCGCCGAGACTCTGCTTCACGTCCCGGCCGACGCCCTGAAGGGGATGAGCGGCGCGGCGGGGGATCTCGCGACGGCGGCCTTCAAGACCAAGGCGGTGGCCAAGCTCGCCGTGCCGATCGGCATCGTGTCGGGGATCGTCGGCGGTCAGTTCTACAACCGCTTCTCCAACATCAAGCTGCCGGATTATCTCGCCTTCTTCGGCGGGCGGCGCTTCGTGCCCATCGTCTCAGGCCTGGCGGGCGTCGCCATGGCCGGCCTGGTCGGGGTCTCCTACGACGCCATCAACGGCGGGGTGGACGCGGCCAGCCGCGCGACCATCGCCGCAGGGCCGCTCGGCCTCTTCGTCTACGGCGTTCTGCACCGGGGGCTGTTCCTCACCGGCCTGCACCACATCCTCAACAACATCGCCTGGTTCATCGTCGGCGATTTCCACGGCGCCACGGGCGACCTCAACCGCTTCTTCGCGGGCGACCCGACCGCCGGCCAGTTCATGGCGGGCTTCTTCCCGGTGATGATGTTCGGCCTGCCGGCCGCGTGCCTGGCCATGTACCACGCCGCGCCCAAGGACCGCCGTGCGGCGGTGGGCGGCATGCTGACCTCCATGGCCCTGACCACCTTCCTGACCGGAGTGACAGAGCCGATCGAGTTCAGCTTCATGTTCCTGGCGCCGCTGCTCTACGGCCTGCACGCTGTCCTGACGGGCTTGAGTTTCATCGTCATGAGCCTGCTGGACGTGAAGCTCGGCTTCGGCTTCTCGGCCGGGCTGTTCGACTATGTGCTGAACTTCAGGAAGGCGACCCATCCGCTGCTGCTGATCCCGGTGGGGCTCGCCTATGCCGGCGTCTATTACGGGACCTTCCGCTGGGCCATCGCACGCTTCGACCCGAAGACCCCCGGTCGCGAGGCCGAGCCGGTCTCGGCCGCGTTGATCCCCGTCACGGCGGGGAGCCGGGGCGAGGCGTTCGTCGCGGCCCTGGGCGGGGCGGCCAATCTCACGGCGGTCGACGCTTGCACCACGCGCCTGCGCCTGGTGGTCGAGGACCCGGCGAAGCCGGACGAGGCGCGGCTGCGCGCCCTCGGCGCCAAGGGCTTCGTGCGCCCCTCGGCCAAGGCCCTGCAGGTGGTTCTGGGTCCTATCGCCGACCAGGTGGCGGGCGAGATCCGCGCGGCGATGGGGGAGGGTCCGGCCCCCGCCGCCGCCGCCGAAGCCTGGCTGGCGGCCCTGGGCGGGCGCGGCAATATCGCGACCTCGGGCGTCTGTTCGAGCCGGCTCTATCTGGAACTGGCTCGGCCCGAGGCGGTGGACGAGGCCGCGCTCATGCAGCTCGGCGCGCGTGGCCTGGTTCGCCCGAAGCCGGCCAGCCTGCATGTGGTGATCGGCCCCGACGCCGGGCGGCTGGCCGCCGAACTCGGCCTCGCCTGATCAGCGGACCGGGATCGTGCCCGCCAGGTAGAAGCCGGGCGCCAGCCACACCCAGAACGACGGGTAGACCCCGTGCGCCAGGGCGAACAGGCTGTAGGGCCAGCTCAGCATCTTCCAGATGGCGGTCAGCAGGCCGTAGGCGGGGAAGAACACCGTCACCGAGATCAGCTGCAGCGGGCTCGCATGGCCCGAGAGCATCCGATAGATCACGATGGGCGTGGCGATCAGGTAGCTGGTGAACACCGGGAACGCCAGCAGCAGACCCACCCCCAGATAGAGGTTGATCGCGCGGTAGAACAGGGAAAGGAATTTCGCCTTGCCGTTCCCCATGGGGTCCCCCGTCCGACACGCGGCTCGCCAGGTACAGGGTGGCGGCGAGGACGTGCGGAATCCCGAACGCGCATGAGACGGCCTGCCGCCAAAATGATCAATAGGATGATCGAAGTCGGGGAACCTCGCTCGCCTCAAACGGGTGCGATAGATCGACCCCCTGTCCCCAAGTTGAGTAGGATCGCGCCGTGAAACAGAGCTTCGCCCTCACCGCCCTGGTCGTGCGGGACTATGACGAGGCCATCGCCTTCTATCGCGACGTGGTCGGCTTCGAGCTGGTGGAGGACACCGATCTCGGCGGCGGCAAGCGCTGGGTCGTGGTGCGGCCGCGCGGCGGGACCGGAGGGGCGCTGCTGCTGGCCCAGGCCTCGGCGCCGGAGCAGGCGGCGCGGATCGGCGACCAGACAGGCGGGCGGGTGTTCCTGTTCCTCAACACCGACGACTTCGCCCGCGATCATGCGGCCATGACCGCCAAGGGCGTGCGCTGGGTGCGCGAGCCGAAGGAGGAGCCCTACGGCACGGTGGCGGTGTTCGCCGACCTCTACGGCAATCTCTGGGACCTGATCGAGCCGAAGGAGTGACTTCCATCCCCGCGAGCGGGGAAGGGAGAGGATTCTTAGAGGTCCGGCGCCCAGGCGGCGAAGTTCGGCAGCTCGTGCTCCATGCGGCCGCGGGCGGTCATCCGTGCGTGCAGGGTCTTGATGCAGTCGCTGGCGGTGCGCTCGAACAGGAAGGGCAGGACCGCGTGGACCATGCAGGCCACGCCCGCGACCAGCAGGGTCACGCCGTAGCTGCCCGCGTGGGTGAAGTGCTCGCCATAGGTCTCGCCGACGTCGTCGAGGTGCTTGGTGAGGCTGTTCGTCATGGCGGTCCCCCAAAGGCCGATTGAGGGGGAAGTATGCGCCGCCGGCGGAGAATGGGATTGTCGGATCTGCTTTCGATCTGGTAAATTTTAGAATCTGGTTCTCAAATAGGCGCATATGAAGTGAACGAGATTCTGGATTCCATCGATCGGCGCATATTGCGCGAACTGCAGGCCGACTCGACGATCGCCATCGCCGACCTCGCCGAACGGGTGGGCCTGTCCCAGACGCCTTGCTGGAAGCGGGTGAAGCGGCTGGAGGCCGAGGGGATCATCCAGAAGCGGGTGGCGCTGGTCGACCGCGAGCGGCTCGATCTCGGCCTGGTGGTGTTCGTCGCGGTGCGCGCCGCGCGGCATGACGAGGAATGGCTGACCCAGTTCGCCCGGGGCGCCTCGGCCCTGCCGGAGGTGGTCGAATTCTATCGGATGAGCGGCGAGACCGACTATCTCCTGAAGGTCATCGTGCGCGACATCGCCGCCTATGACCGCTTCTACAAGCGGCTGATCGCGGCGGCTCCGCTGGGCGATGTCTCCTCCAGCTTCGCTATGGAACAGATCCTGTCTCTTATACACATCTCCGAGCCCACGAGACAAGAGGCAATCT
>CAMFHW010000273.1 GCA_945952175.1 uncultured Phenylobacterium sp.
AATCTCGGCTTCGAGCAACGTGACGTGGATTCGAAGGGCGCCCAGGTTTTCGCCGGAAACCTGACGAATTCGAAGATCAAGATCGTGTCCGGTGGCGTCAGCTATCGGATGAACCGGCGTATCAACCTGTCTCTCGACGCGGCCCATGAAGAGCGTGACGCGAATGACGCGCGCTTCGAGTACGACAACGACCGCATCGGCGTGACCGCGGGCGTGACCTATTAAGAGGACCTACCGGACAAGCCCATGGGAATTCGCTCGGCTCTTCTCGGACTGATCGCGTCCTGCCTCGCCCTGGCGGTTTCGCCGGCCATGGCGCAGCAGGCGGCGACCCCGCCGGTCCAGGCCCTCAATGCGGCGCCGGCGGCGCCGGATGGCGCGTCGGCGGCGGAATACATCATCGGTCCCGACGACGTGATCGACATCGAGGTGGTGGGCCAGCCCGACCGGGCCCGGGCGCACGTCTATTCGGACGGCACCATCCAGATGAACCTGATCGGCAAGATCACCGCCGCCGGCAAGACCACCCGCCAGCTGGGCGCGGAGGTCGCCGCGGCCCTGAAGGCCGGCGGTTACTTCGCGAGCCCCATCGTCAATATCGAGGTCTCGTCCTACGCCAGCCGTTATGTGACCGTGCTGGGCGCGGTGCGCTCGCCGGGCCTGGTGCCGATCAATCGCCAGTACCGCCTCTCGGAGATCATGGCCCGGGTTGGCGGCGCGGCCGAGAGCGGCGCCGACTACCTGATCGTGCGGCCGGAAGTCGGCGGCGAGAAGCGCTACATGATCGACAAGCTCGCCACGGGCGACCAGAGCCAGGATCCCTTCGTCACCCCGGGCGACAAGATCTACATCCCGATCGCCGAGGTCTTCTACATCTCGGGCTCGGTGAACTCGCCGGGCACCTATCCGATGAAGACCGACATGACCCTGCACCAGGCGATCGCCCGCGCGGGCGGCCTGAACGAGTCGGGGACGGACAAGGGCGTCCAGGTCACCCGGGGCGGCAAGAAGCAGAAACTTGATGCGAGCGCGAAGGTCGAGCCGAACGACGTGATCGTCGTGCGCGAGCGACTGTTCTAGTACGGGCCGGAGGCGCCAGATGAGTATCTTCCAGTTCCTGAGGATCCTGTGGGCCCACCGTTGGCTGACGGTGGCCACCACCGCGGCCACCATCGTGGGGGCCTTCATCGCCCTGCTGATCGTCCCGCCGAGCTATGAGGCGAAGACGCGGGTGATGCTGAACCTGCTGCGCCCCGACCCGGTGACCGGCGAGGTGATCGCGAACGCCAATTCGCGGACCTACATGGCCACCCAGATGGAGCTCATCAAGGACTTCGGCGTGGCCGGCCAGGCGGTCGACAACCTCGGCTGGGCGGCGAACCCGCAGTTCATGCAGGAGTACCAGAACGCCCACAACAACGACGTCGACATCCGCAAGTGGCTGTCCCAGAAGGTGATCGCCCACACCGACGTCAGCGCCGTGATGGGCACCAACATCCTCGAGATCAGCTATCGCGCCACCTCGGCCGCCGAGGCCAAGGCCATGGCCGACCAGCTGCGCAACGCCTATCTCGACAGCGCCCTGCAGTCCCGCCGCCGCGAGGCGACCAAGACCGCCGACTGGTACGCCCAGCAGGCGGCCCAGGAGCAGGCCGCGCTGAACGCCGCCGACGCCGCCAAGACCGCCTTCGAAAAGGAGAGCGGCATCGTCATGCAGGCGGACAATACCGACGTCGACACCGCCCGCCTGCGCGCTCTCGCCGGCCAGGGCGCGGTGGGTGCGCCGATGATCGCCGCGCCGGCCGTCTCGGCCGCCGCCGTCGAACTCGCCACCCTGGACTCGCAGATCTCCCAGGCCTCGCAGAGCCTTGGCCCGAACCATCCGCAGATGATCGCGATGAAGGCCCGCCGCGCGGTGCTGGCCCAGGCCGCCTCCCGCGACGCCGCAGCCGCCTCCCGCGCCGCGGCCGGCGCCGCCGGGGCCGGAGCTGGCGCGCTCGACGCCGCCGTTCGCTCGGCTCAGGCCAAGGTCATCGCCAAGCGCGACAAGATCGAGCGCCTGAACCAGCTGCAGGCGGAAGTGAACCTGCGCCGCGCCGAATACGAGAAGTCGATGGGCCGCATCGCCGAGCTCCGCAAGGAAGCCGCGATCGCCGACACCGGCATCAGCGCCATGGGCGACGCGGTCATGCCGCAGCATCCGAAGTTCCCGAACAAGCCCCTGATCCTGGGCGGCGCGATCGGCTTCGGCTTCGCCCTCGGCATCGGCCTGTCGCTGCTGGTCGAGCTGTTCGCCCGCCGGGTGCGTGGTCCGGAAGACCTGCAGCTGATCTTCGACGTGCCGCTGCTGGCCATCGTCGCCACCCGCCCGACCCGCCAGGTCGAGGTGACGGCCTCGTCCCGCCCGGCGGCGCCCCGGTGGCCCGGCCGTAGACGTCCGGTGCAGGCGTGACCCAAGGACCCTCCATGCAAGCCTCCGCCGCCCAACCGGCCGCCACGCCGCCCTCCTACGTGCTGTCGCGCAGCCTCGTGACCATCTCCGACCCCAAGGGCGGGCCGGCCGAGGCGATCCGCGCGCTCCGCACCCACGTGATGGCCCAGCACATCGAGGCGGGCCGCCGCGCGCTCGCGGTCTGCGCCGCCAGCCAGGAGACCGGCTCCACCTACATCACGGCGAACCTGGCCATCGCCATGTCGCAGATCGGGCTCAAGACCCTGCTGATCGACGGCAATCTGCGTCGGCCGGGCATCGACCAGATCATTCGCCCGCCGTCGGCGCCGCAGGGCCTGTCCCAGTGCCTGGCCGACGACGAGGACGACTATACCGGCTATATCGAGACCGACATCCTGCCGAACCTGTCGGTGATGTATTCGGGGGGTTCGCCCTCCAATCCGCAGGAACTGCTGGCGCGCGACCGGTTCGAGACGTTGATGAACGTCTGCCTGCGCGACTTCGACCTGACGATCATGGACACGCCGGCGGCCAATTCCTGCTCCGACGCGCGCCGCATCTCGAGCGTGCTGGGCTACAGCATGATCGTCACGCGCCGCGACTGGACCAGGGTCGACGATGTGAAGACCTTGATCGGCCAGATCCAGGCCGACGGCGCCAAGGTGATCGGCACGGTCCTGAACGACTTCTGAGCCCATGGACACCGCCATCCCCGTCAGTAAGCCCAGCGGCGGCCTGCGCCTGAACACGGCCTGGCCGCTTCTTCTCGGCCTCGCCGCCCTGGCGATCCCGACGCTGATCAGCCTCGGCCAGCAGGTCTGGTCCAAGGAGTCGGGCGCGCACGGACCGATCATCCTGGCCACCGGCATCTGGCTGGTCTGGCGCAAGCGCGACGACATCATGGAGCACGCCGTGCCCGGCCGTCCCTGGCTCGTGGCGCTTGGCCTGCTGGTGTCGCTGCCGATCTACGTCTTCGGCCGCGCCTATGACTTCATGCTGCTCGAGGCCGCCGGCTGCTACGGCGCCTTCATGAGCGCGCTCTACATGCATGTGGGCGAGCGGGCGATGCTGCGCAGCTGGTTCCCGCTGCTCTATATGGGCTTCCTGGTGCCGCCGCCCGGCTGGGCGCTGGACCACATCACCGCGCCGCTGAAGCTTTTCGTCTCCCACGTGGCGACCCAGGGCCTGCAGGCTTTCGGCATCCCGATCATCAATCAGGGCGTCACCCTGATCGTGGCCCAGTACCAGTTGCTGGTCGAGGACGCCTGCTCAGGCATGAACTCCCTGGTCGGCCTGACGGCGATCAGCCTGTTCTACATCTACCTGCTGCGGAACGCCTCCTGGCGCTATTCCCTGCTGCTGGTCTGCATGGTGATCCCGATCGCCATCGTGGCGAACATCATCCGCATCGTGATCCTGGTGCTGCTCACCTACTTCTTCGGCAACGCGGTCGCCCAGGGCTTCCTGCACGAGACCGCCGGCATGGTGCTGTTCGCCACCTCGCTGCTGCTGGTCTTCCTGCTCGACAACATCTTCTCCCAAGTCCGCACCTGGATGCGCCGGTCATGATCTCGAAGCGGGACTTCCTGATCGGGGGCGCCTGTCTGGGCGCCGCGGGCCTGGCCTACGGGCTGGAGCCCCGTCGCAAGCTCGTGCTGCTGGGCAATGAGAAGATGGAGTCCATCGTGCCCAAGGCCTTCGCCGGTTGGACCTCGGCCGCCGCCGAGGGCCTGGTGAAGCCGAAGCTCGAAGGCTTGGCCGCCAAGCTCTACAACGAAGTGGTCCAGCGCAGCTTCATCAGCCAGGCGCTGGAGGCCGAGGTCATGCTGCTGGTCGCCTATGGCGGCACCCAGGGCGATGTCGTCCAGCTGCACCGTCCGGAGGCCTGCTATCCGGCGCTCGGCTTCGAGATCGATTCCAAGAAGTCCACCGCCGTGGCCTTGCCGGGCGGGAGCCACCTGCCCGCGGTGAAGATCGTCGCCTCGGCCGGCGAGCGGAAGGAAAGCCTGATCTACTGGACGCGGCTCGGTGAGGACCTGCCGCTGACCAGCACCGACCAGCGCGAGATTCTGCTCAAGGACGCGATGCAGGGCTTCATCCCGGACGGGGTTCTGGTGCGGGCCTCCACGGTCGACGACGACACCGACCGCGCCTTCAAGGTTCTGAACGCCTTCATCCCCGCCCTGCTGAGCGCGGTGAAGGCCTCCAGCCGTCCCGCCCTGATCGGCACCGCGCCCTCGAAAGCGATGGCGGCGGCGGGCGTCTAATCGAAAGCCGCTCACTGGCCGCCGCCTTGGGTGGACCGGGCTTCGTCATCGCCCAGCGCCTCGAAGCGGGCCTTCAGGGTGTCGAACGCGCCAGGAGGGATGTACAGCCCCTGACCGCGGGATTGGTTACGCATATCGATGCGACGCCGGGCTTCCGGCTCAGGACAGCTGAGCTCGTACAGGACTGATCGAGCGCCCACGCCCGCGACGAGCGTCCGGACCTCGTCGCGTTGCGCTCTGCTCCAGAACCCGAAATCGAGGACGACATCGACGCCCGCCTCGAGACATCGAAGCCACAGCGGCTCCATGAGCGCCAGGATCGTGGCCTCCTTCTCCCGGAAGATCGCAAGGGGAGGATCTCGCCCGAACAAGGCGGCCATCCACTCGTCGGGCGTAAACCTGACCGCCGAATGGTCCAGCTCAAGCCGCCTCGCGAGCGTGGTCTTGCCGGCGCCGAGATAGCCGAAGGTGAGGTGCGCCGTGGCCATGCGGAATCCATGTTCCGCCCGTTGGCGGCAGTGCAAGCACCCCGTGCGTATCTTGCGCGGCTAAGGCCCCCCGGGAGCCGTGGCTCCGCGGCCTCAGGCCTGTTCCACGATATCGAGGAGGTAGCGGCCATAGGCCGTCTTGCCGAACAGCTCGCCGCGCGCCTTCAGTTGCGCGCGGTCGATGAAGCCGTTGGCGAAGGCGATCTCTTCGAGGCAGGCCACCTGCACGCCCTGGCGCTTCTGGACGGCGCGGACGAATTCCGAGGCCTCGACCAGGCTCTCGTGGGTGCCGGTGTCGAGCCAGG
Source organism: uncultured Phenylobacterium sp. (assembly GCA_945952175.1). Classification (GTDB taxonomy): domain Bacteria; phylum Pseudomonadota; class Alphaproteobacteria; order Caulobacterales; family Caulobacteraceae; genus Phenylobacterium. The sequence continues at coordinate 5,513 of CAMFHW010000273.1, forward strand.
CGTAGCCGCGCGACATCTGCTCCACATAGAGGTCGCCCAGCTCCATATAGGCCCGGTTGAGATCGGTGATCTCGTATTCGCCGCGTGCGGACGGTTTCACCTGCTTGGCGAGCTCGACGACGCGGCGGTCATAGAAGTAGAGCCCGGTCACCGCCATCTTCGATTTCGGCTGGGCGGGCTTCTCCTCCAGGCTGATCGCCTTGCCCGACCCGTCGAGCTCGACCACGCCATAGGCCTGGGGCTGGTCGACCTGGTAGGCGAAGATAGTCGCGCCGGTCTCCCGCGCGGCGGCCCGGCCCAGCAGTTCGCCGATGCCGGCGCCGAAGAAGATGTTGTCGCCGAGCACCAGGGCGGCGCGGTCGCCGGCGATGAACGCCTCACCCAGCACGAACGCCTGGGCCAGGCCATCCGGGCTCAGCTGGATCTTGTACTGGATGTCTAGGCCCAGGTCCTCGCCGGTCCCGAAGAGGCGGCGGTAATTGTCGAGGTATTCGGGCGACGAGATGATCAGGATCT
>CAMFHW010000274.1 GCA_945952175.1 uncultured Phenylobacterium sp.
GGACAGCCGCGACCGGCTGCAGCCCGATGCGCTGGGCGTGCCCGCGCCGCCGCCCTCGGCCCAGATCATCTATCCCGACCTGATCGTGGCCCCGGTGCTGGCCTTCGACCGACAGGGCGGGCGACTGGGCCAGGGGGGTGGGCACTATGACCGCACGATCCAGGGCTTCCGGGCGCACAAGAAGGTGTTCGTGCTGGGCCTGGCCTATGCCGGCCAGGAGGTCGAGGCCGCGCCGCATGAGCCGCACGACCAGAAGCTCGACGCCATCCTGACGGAAAAAGGGTATATCGAGGTCGAAAAAGACTAGGACCCTCAATGCGCTTTGCTTTCTTCGGCGATGTGGTCGGCCGCTCGGGCCGCGAAGGACTCGCCGACCACCTGCCCGGCCTGCGCCGGCGCCTCGACCTCGAATTCGTGATCGTCAACGCCGAGAACGCCGCCGCCGGCTTCGGCATCACGGAGAACACGGCGCGCGAGCTGTTCGACGCCGGCGCCGACTGCCTGACCCTCGGCAACCACTCCTGGGACCAGAAGGAAGCGCTGACCTACATCGTGCGCGAGCCCCGGCTGATCCGGCCGCTGAACTATCCGGTGCTGGCCGACGCGCCCGGGCGTGGCGCCAACCTGTTCGAGACCCGCGACGGCAAGCGCATCCTGGTGATCAACCTGCTGGGCCGGGTCCACATGGACAGCCTGGACGATCCCTTCGCCGCGGTGGACCGGGAGCTGGAGAAGGCGCCGATGGGACTGGCCGCCGACGCGGTGGTGGTCGACATGCACGCCGAGGCGACCTCGGAGAAGATGGCGATGGGCCATTTCTGCGACGGGCGCGCCAGCCTGGTGGTCGGCACCCACACCCACGTGCCGACCGCCGACGCCCAGATCCTGTCCGGCGGCACCGCCTACCAGACCGACGCCGGCGCCTGCGCCGACTATGACAGCGTGATCGGCAACCAGAAGGAAGAGCCGCTGCGCCGGTTCACCACCCGCATCAGCGGCGGCCGCTACAAGCCCGCCGAGGGGCCGGCGACGATCTGCGGCGTGTTCGTGGAGACCGACGATCGCACCGGCCTGGCGCGGCGCATCGAGCCGATCCGCATCGGCGGGCGGCTGTCGCAGGCCGTGCCGTCGCTGGAGACGGTCGCGGCGCACTGACCGCGGATCAGGCCGCCACGGTCTCGCCGCCGCGTTCGCGGGCGCAGGCTTCGGCGATGGCGGAGATCAGGGCCATGGGCTGGATGGGCTTGCCCTGGACGTCGTCGAAGCCGAGGGCGGAGAGTTTTTCGTCCTCGCCCGGCATGGCGTCGGCGGTCAGCGCGATGACCGGCACGTCGGCGGGGCCGGCCTCGCCGGCGCGGATGCGCGACAGGGCTTCGAGGCCGTCCATGCGCGGCATGTGCACGTCCATCAGCACCAGGTCGTAGCCGCCGCGGGTCAGGAGTTCGAGCGCCTCGGCGCCGTCATTGGCGATCTCGAGCTGGCAGCCGACGGCTTCCAGGATGGCGCGGGCGACAGCCTGGTTCAGCACATTGTCCTCGGCCACCAGGATGCGCAGGCCGGCGACCCCGCCCGCCCGCTCCGCGGAGACCGCGCGGCCGGGGGCCTGGGCGAGCGGCAACTCCAGCACCACGCGGAAGATCGAGCCGCGGCCCAGCCGGCTTTCGACGCCGATCTCGCCGTCCATCAGGGCGGTGAGCTCGCGGCAGATGGCCAGGCCGAGACCGGTGCCGCCGTACTTGCGGGCGGTGGCCGCCTCGGCCTGGGAGAAGGCCTGAAACAGGCGCGACGTCTGTTCCTCGGAAATGCCGATGCCGGTGTCGGAGACAGCGATCTCGAAGCGCGCGGTGTCGGGCGCGCCGCTGTGACTGGTCAGGGGACGCAGGGCCAGGCGCACCTCGCCGGCCTCGGTGAACTTCAGGGCGTTGGAGACCAGGTTCAGCATGACCTGGCGCAACCGCCCGGCGTCGCCCATCAGCCAGTGCGGCGTGCCGGAGGCGACGTCGTAGACCAGGCGCACGCCCTTGGCCTCGGCCATGTCGCGCCACATCTCGTGGACCCGCTCGCCCAGCTCGATCAGGTCGAAGGGCGCGGGGTCGAGCTCCAGGCGTCCGGCCTCGATCTTGGAGACGTCGAGGATGTCGTTGAGGATGGTCATCAGCTCGCCGCCCGAGCGGATCAGGGCGTCGACCTGGCTGGCCTGCTGGACGTCCAGGCGGCTGGTCCGCAGCGCGTGGGCCATGCCGAGCACGCCGTTCATCGGGGTGCGCAGTTCGTGGCTCATCATCGCCAGGAAGGCGGACTTGGCGTGGTTGGCGGCGACGGCCTCCCTCTGGGCGGCCTCCAGCGCCTGGGCGGTCTTGAGGTTCACCGTGGCGCTGGTGAAGGCGTAGACGACGGCCAGCAGGGCGGTGACGGCCAGGGTGGCGAGCGCCACGCCCTGGGCGCCCGCGCCCAGGGTGGCCAGGGCCACCAGCAGGACGGCCGGCACGCCGCCGAGGATGGCGAGGGCGAGCTTGGAGCGGAAGGCGAAGCACTGGGCGTGGATCATCATGCCGGCCAGCACGCCGAGGGCGGCGAGGCGCAGCGGCTCCTGCCCGGTGGTCCAGTACATCAGGGCCACGGTCGACCAGGTGGCGACGCCGAGCAGCATCGTGCCCACATAGGACAGCCGCTGCAGGACCGAATTGGGCAGGCCGGCGGCCGGCGCGGCGCTGGCGGGCCAGGTCCAGGCCTCGCCGGCGCAGACCACGGCGAACCAGGCGGCGCCGGTCGGCAGGTCGCGGTTCAGGCCGATCAGGATGGACGTGACCAGGGCGACCACCAGGCGCGCGAGCACCGTGCGCCGCGATTCCGCAGCGACCACGTCGAGTTGCTCGTCCAGCAGGCGACGCCAGATGGCCATCAAGGTCCTCTTTCCCCCGGCCTCCAGTCTCGTCGGGAATAGTGAACCCTTCGTTTTTGGCGCTTGCGACGAAACGTCTGCGGCCGACCGTCAAGACATGGTCGGGCGCCCGACATTACAGGATCGGGCTGCGGCTCTTCTTGTGGCTTGCAAAAAGATACTAAGACTTCTTCGGCGGCGGCCGATGTCCCGGCAGGGGCGGCAGGCCGTCGAAGGTGAGCTTGCCGGTCTTGTCCTTGTCGAGCAGGTCGAACCGCTGGGCGGCGGCCTTGGCCCATTCCTTGGCGGTGACCTTCCAGTCCAGGTCGGCGTCGGCGGCGCGCACCGGCTGAGGAATGTTCAGCAGCGACCAGCGGGCCGCGCCCTCCAAGCGATTCATGCCGCCGCGGCCACCGCTCGGCCCACCGACGAAGCCGCCGCCGCCGCTGCCTTCGCTGCCGCTGCCCCGGCCGCCTCCACCGCCGGGAAAGCCGCCCCCGCCGCCGCGTCCTCCGCGACCGCCGCCGCCACGCCGCGGACGATCACCGTCGCCCCCGGGTCCGCCGCCGGCGCGGGGGCCTTCATCGGCCAGCCCGGTCTGGGTGATCTCGGGGACGATCTCGTTTTCGTAGATCTGGTTCTCGACGCCGTCGATCACCCCGTCGCCGTCGCGGTCGAGGACCTTGAAGAAGCGCATGGCGTCGGCGCGGAACTCGTCGAGGGTCAGGACCCCGTCATGATTGCTGTCCGCGCCGTCGAACCAGCGCCGTTCGCCGTCCGGGCCGCGGAAGGGCTCGCCCATGGGGCTGATGAACAGGCGACCGAACCCGCCGCGGCCGCCTTCCCCGCGAGGACCTTCGCCATGGGGGACCCCGCCGGGCGGGCCGTCGCTCCGATCCGGCGGCGGGCCGTCGGGATGCGGCTGGGCGATCGCGCCGCCGCCGAGGGCGAGGGCCAGGGCGGCGGCGAAGAGGATGCGGGTCATGCGGGCTCCGGACGATATCGGCTCCAGCTTCACCAGGGGTGCGGCCAAACTGGGCCTTATGGTGAAACCATCGCGCAACGCTGGCCGGTTGCGCGTCGGCCGGGGCCGCGCCAAGGTCGCGCTTCGAAGGAGCTTCACCATGCTGCTGCGCTTTCTCGTGCGCCTCGCGTTCGCCGCCGCCGGCCTGGCCCTGGCCGCGCATTTCCTGGCGCCGCGGGTGTCCTATGACAGCACGACCACCCTCGTGCTGGCCGCCCTGCTGCTGGGCGTCTTCAACGCGATCCTGCGGCCGATCCTGTTCGTGCTGACCCTGCCGATCACGATCGTCACGCTGGGCCTGTTCCTGCTGGTGCTGAACGCCGCGATGATCCTGCTGGTGTCCTTCTTCCTGAAGGGTTTCGTGGTGCATGGCCTGGTGGCGGGCATCCTGGCGGCGATCATCACCGGCGTGACCAGCTGGATCGGCGGCATGGTCATCGGCGACGCCAAGCGCGCCTAGGAGCCCCTCCCTCCCTTCATGAGGAGGGATGTCGGCTGCAGGCCGACAGGGTGGGGCTCTCTGAAGCCGTCGCTCGCCTCACCGAAGTTCCCCACTCGTCTGCCGGCTTCGCCGCCAGCCACCTGCCCCATGAAGGGGAGGGAGAACGAAAAAGGGCGGAGCCTCGCGGCCCCGCCCTTCCGATCCGTCGCGATGGGATCGCGAGCGTTCCTTAGAACTTGCGGACGTAGCTGATCGACCAGGTGTCGGCGTCCGAGCTGCTGTCGTCGACGCTCCACTTGGTGTACTCGGCGCGCACGCCGTTCTTCTCGTCGAAGAAGTACTGGCCGCCAGCGCCCAGGTTCCAGCCGTCCTGGTCGCCCTTGGCCGTGACGCCGAGGGCCGAGGCCTTCAGCTTGGCCGTGCCGTAGCCGGCGCGGGCGAAGAGGTCGAGCTTGTCGGAGACCGGGTAGAAGCCGACGACATAGGCGGCGGCGGCGCTTTGCAGCTTCACCTTCACCGGCACGGCGCCGACGCGGATGCTGTCGTCATTGGCGCCGAACGCGGCCTCGGCCTCGACGCCGACGAAGGGGTTGAACTTGTGGCCCAGACGCGCACCCACGGCGCCGACGTTGGCGTCGCCGGTGTTGACGAAGGTGTAGCCCAGGTTGCCGTAGGTTTCGGCGGCGGCAGGAGCGGCGATGGCGAGCGAGGCCAGCGCGGCCGCGAAGAGAGACTTCATTTTTCTTGTTCCTCAATGCATCCGCGACACCCGCGGACGGCGAGCACCTAAGCCCTGAGTTGCGGAATTTGAAGCGGCGCCCAGGAAATGGGCGCCATGTGCAGCATTTCTGTCACACTCTCGCGCCGGGCACGAAAAAGGGCGGAGCCTCGCGGCTCCGCCCTCCAATCCGTAGTCGGCTGAGTGCTTGGACTTAGAAGTCCATGTCACCCATGCCACCCATGCCGCCCGGCATGCCGCCGGGAGCGCCGCCGCCCTTCTTGGGGGCTTCGACGATGGCGGCTTCGGTGGTGATCAGCAGGCCGGCCACCGAGGCGGCGTCCTGCAGAGCCGTGCGGACGACCTTGGCCGGGTCGATGACGCCGGCGGCCACGAGGTCCACATACTCTTCGGTCTGGGCGTTGAAGCCGAAGGTGGGCGAGTTGTTCTCCAGCACCTTGCCGACCACGATCGAGCCTTCGACGCCGGCGTTTTCGGCGATCTGACGGATCGGGGCTTGCAGGGCGCGGCGGACGATGGCGACGCCGGCTTCCTGGTCGTCGTTGTCGCCCTTCAGGCCGTCGAGGGCCTTGGAGGCCTTCAGCAGGGCGACGCCGCCGCCGGGGACGATGCCTTCTTCCACGGCCGCGCGGGTCGCGTTGAGGGCGTCATCGACGCGGTCCTTCTTTTCCTTCACTTCGACTTCGGTCGCGCCGCCGACGCGGATGACCGCGACGCCGCCGGCCAGCTTGGCCAGACGCTCTTGCAGCTTTTCCTTGTCGTAGTCCGAGGTGGTGTCCTCGATCTGGCGCTTGATCTGGCCGATGCGGCCTTCGATCGCGTCCTTGGCGCCGACGCCGTCCACGATGGTGGTGTCGTCCTTGGTGATCGTGACCTTCTTGGCGCGTCCGAGCATGTCGAGGGTGACGGCCTCGAGCTTG
>CAMFHW010000275.1 GCA_945952175.1 uncultured Phenylobacterium sp.
CTCTCCAGCAGGCTCACCCCGAGTTCGCCGGCCAGATGGTCGTAGCAGACCCGGGCGCGGCGCAGGGCCGGCTCCTTCGGCCCGGGCCGGGTGCGGCTGTGGCCGGCGCGGTCGGCCAGGCCCATCAGGCTTTCCAGCAATTCGGCCACGTCCTCGCCGGCCAGGGCGAAATAGGCGTGGCGGCCCTGGCGGCGCTGGGTCAGCAACCCGCCCTCGGTCAGCTTGGCCAGGTGGGTGCTGGCGGTTTGCGGCGTGACATTGGCCTCGCGGGCCAGTTCGCCGGCGGTCAGCGCCTGGCCGTGGGTGAGCGCGGTCATCATGTTGGCGCGCGCGGGGTCGCCCAGCAGGGCGGCGATGCGGGCGATGTCGGGGCCTGCCTTCATGTTTCGACGCTAGCCGAACCATGTTCGCCTCGCCAGCCCCGACAGTTCGGTCAGGACCGAAACATGCCTGCCGTCCGGGCGGCTAAACCCACCTGATCGCCTACAATATCGAGGTCCGCGACCCCATGATCACCTGCTTCATCCGCTACGTCATCGACCCGTTCCAGAAGGCCGAGTTCGAGGCCTACGCCCAGAACTGGCTGACCATCATCCCGGCCTGCGGCGGCGATCTGGTCGGCTACTGGCTCCCCAACGAGGGGACCAACAACATCGCCATGGCCCTGATCAGCTTCGACAGCCTCGCCGCCTACGAAACCTACCGCGCCCGGCTGCGCACCGACCCCGCCGGCCTGGCCAATTTCGCCATGGCCCAGGAGAAGCGCTTCATCCTCTCCGAGGAGCGGACCTTCCTGACCCCGGTCACCGCATGATCGCGGTGATCTTCGAGGTCGAGCCGGCCGACGGCCGCCGCGACGACTACCTCGGCCGGGCCGGCGATCTGCGGCCGCTGCTGGACGGGATCGACGGCTTCCTCTCGATCGAGCGGTTCGAGAGCCTCGCCCAGCCGGGCAAGCTCTTGTCGCTGTCCTTCTGGCGCGACGAGGCGGCGGTGGCGGCCTGGCGCACCCTGCCCGAGCACCGCGCCGCCCAGGCGGCCGGCCGCGCGGGCATCTTCCGTGACTACCGCCTGCGGATCGCCGCGGTGGTCCGAGACTACGGCCTGACGGACCGCGCCGAGGCGCCCGCCGACAGCCGAGCCGCCAACGGCTAGACCGGCGCGCCCAGCACCGTGCGGCGCTCGGTCGACGCCACCAGCTCGGCCCAGATCTCCGCCTCCTTGGCGGGGTCCTGGCCCTCGACCTTCTCGTGCAGCTCGATCAGGGCCTGGCGCAGGCGGGCGTTCTCGGCGGAGAGCACGGTCAGGCGCAGGTCCTCGTCGGCCCCGGTCTCGCCCAGCACCTTGCGGATCGCCTTGTTCTCCTGGACCAGGTTGTGCGCCGTCCCGTCCCAGGCCTGGGCCGCGAAGCCCAGCAGCGCGGCGGTCAGGCCGAGCGCGCTGGCGCGGTCGGCGGGGTGGACGCTCGGATCGGCGTTGCGGACCAGCAGCTGGGCCATCTCGCCCAGGACGTGGGGAACATCGGGTTTCATAGCCGTCCCATCACCTTCAGCGCCGCGCGGTCCTGGGCGTTCTGCAGGGCCCAGGGCGGATAGACCATGATCGGTTCCGTATTGCCGCCGTCGATGAAGGCCCGCGCCGAGGAGATCCAGATCGCCTGGCCCTTCACGCAGTTGAACAGGGTCCACCACTTCAGCGCCGCCGGATCGGCCTTGAGGCCGCTCGCCTTCTCCCAGATGGCCACGGCGCGGTCGTCGGGCACGAGGCCGCCGGCCAGCTCGCGGCCGAACGACCAGACCGGTTGCAGGCTCCAGCCCAGGTCCTCCAGCGGGTCTCCGAGATGGGACATTTCCCAATCCAGCACCCCGTGGATCTCGCCTTCGGTGTCGAACAGGAAGTTGCCGGTCCGGTAGTCGCCATGGACCACGCCGACCTTCTGGGCCGGCGGCGGCGGATTGGCCCGCAGCCAGCGGATCGCCGCCCGGATGATCGGCAGGGGCTCGGCCTCGTCGGAATCGAGCACCCCCTCCCAGTAGCCCAGCTCCCGCTTCCAGCAGTCTTCCGGCGCGATCGGCTCCATCACCTTGTCGAGCCCCAGCGCCACGGGATCGGCCTTGGCGATCTCGCCCAGGATCGTCCACTTCCGCTCGGCCAGCCGCTCGTGCGTGGCGATGTAAGGGGCGGCCCAGAGCAGGGCCGGCGAGGCCTGGAAGCCGGCGATCTCGGCGGCGATGAAGAACGGATGGTCCAGCGGACCGTCGCCCTCCTCCAGCCACAGCATCTCCGGCGCCGGCACGGCCGAGCCATGAAAGGCGCGATAGGCCTCGAACTCGATCCGCCGCTCGGTGTCGATCAGGCTGGCCGGCGGGTCGCGACGCAGGATCAGCTTGCGCTCGCGCGCCTGGCCGCCCTCGGTCCAGCTCAGGACGAAGCGATAGGTCTCGCGGCTCGCCCCGCCCGAGATGCGGGTCAGGCCGGCGACGGCGACATCCCGCGCCTGCGGCATGCGCTCGGCGATATAGGCCGCGATCCGCGGCTCCAGGGACGCGGTCACGCTCAGGCCATCTCGAACTTGATCGGCAGGCGCTTGGGCCCGTTGACGAACACCGCCTGGCTCATCACCGGCTCGCCGTTGAACGACACCGACTTCAGCCGCGGGATCAACTCTTCCCAGAGGATGCGCATCTCCATCTTGGCCAGGTGCTGGCCCAGGCACAGATGCGCGCCATAGCCGAAAGCCAGGTGACGGTTGGGCGAGCGGTCGACGCGGAAGGCGTTGGGGTCCTCGAACACCGCCTCGTCGCGATTGCCGGAGGCGTAGCAGAGCATGATCCAGTCGCCCTTGGAGAGCTTGCGACCGCCGATCTCGGTATCGTCCATCGCCGTACGCATGAAGGTCTTCACCGGCGTGATCCAACGGATCGACTCGTCCACCAGGCCCGGGATCAGGGCCGGGTTGTCGTGCAGCTTCTTCAGTTCCCCCGGGTTCTGCGCCAGGCCCCAGATCGCGCCCGCCGTCGAGGATGAGGTGGTGTCGTGCCCGGCGGTGGCGACGATGATGTAGTAGCTCATCGCCTCGAAATGGCTGATCGGCTGGCCATCGATCTGGGAGTTGGCGATCAGGGTCCCGAGGTCGTCGGTCGGCTTCGCCCGCTTCCCCTCGGAGAACTGGGTGAAGTAGTTGATGAAATCGGTGAGCACGCCCATGTCGATCCGCTGGGCAGGGTCCTCTTCCGGCTTTTCTTCCGGCTTGCGGCCGAGCTCGGGGTCGGCGGCGCCGAACAACTCCTGGGTCAGCATCAGCATGCGCGGCTCGTCTTCCGGCGGCACGCCCATGATCTCCATGATCACGTGCAGCGGATAGGGCAGCGCGATCTCGTTGACGAAGTCGCACTCGCCGCCCTTGGCCGCCATGTTGTCCACCGCCGCCCGGGCGATCTTGCGGATCCGCTCCTCCAGGCTGCGGAGGTTCTGCGGCAGGAACCAGGACTGGGTCAGGACCCGGTATTTCATGTGGTCCGGTTGATCCATGTGGATCAGGGTCCGCAGCAGGTGCGGGCTGCCGCCGGTCATGGCGCGCACCCGCGCATCGACCGCCTGGCTGACCATGGTCGGCGACTTCTCGCCATTGGAGAACAGGGCGTTCTGGCGGCTGATCTCCAGGATGTCGGCGTGCTTGGTGGTGACCCAGAAGGGCTCGACGCCCTCGATCTCGGCCTTGCCGAACGGATTGTTCGACCGCAACCAAGAATAGGTCTCGTGGATGCGACCGTCGGCATAGGCGACTGGGTCGACCAGGGTGTCCGCTATGGCCTGCGGGATGCGGATTTCGCTCGTGCTCATGCTGTCCTGCGCGATCCCGACGGCCACGCCAAACCTTCCGCTGGGTGAGGTTTGACCTGACGTGACGTCAGCAAAACCGCATCTCCCTTGTGTTGTTATCTTTGATCACTTGATACTGCGCCGGACGTTACGGTCGCAAGACTGACAAGAGGCGGTCCTAGAGATCGTCGACCCGAGGAGGACCGCCCATGCTGACCAAGGCCGACGATTTTCCGATCCACCAGACGCCCGAGCCCATCGCCTACGCCGGCACGGATCGCAACTTCTACGACCGCTACTTCTTCAACGGATATCAGCCCGACGGGACCGAGTTCTTCGCGATCGCCTTCGGGGTCTATCCGCATCTGAACGTCGCCGATGCGCACTTCTCGGTGATCCGCGACGGGGTCGAGCACTGCCTCCACGCCTCGCGCGTCCTGCACATGGAGCGCATGGACCTGACCTGCGGCCCGATCAAGATCGAGGTGCTGGAACCGCTGCAGAAGCTCAAGGTCAGCGTCGCGCCGTCGAACGGCATCTCCGCCGAGATCGTCTTCGAGGGCCGCACCTTCCCGATCGAGGAGCCGCGGTTCATGCGCCGCAACGGCCCCCGCGCCTTCATGGACTACACCCGCCTGACCCAGAACGTCCGCTGCACCGGCTGGATCGAGGTCGACGGCGTGCGCCGCGAACTGGCCGCCGGCACGACCGGCACCCGCGACCGCTCCTGGGGCATCCGCCCGATCGGCGCGCCGGACCCGCAGCCGCCCGTGCCGCAGACCATCGGCGGCTTCTTCTGGCAGTGGACCCCGCTGAACTTCTCCGACAAGTCGGTCTTCTTCCACGTCAACGCCGACCCGGAGGGCGTGCCGTGGAACACCCGCGCGGTGATCCTCGAGGACGGCGCGGGCCCCGACGGCGGCACGCACAGCGAGTTCGCCACCATCGAGGACGTGACGATGATCCCGGGCACCCGCCACGCCCAAGGCGGCAAGCTGGTGATCCCGCTGAAGCAGGGCCACGCCGCCATCACCTTCGAACCGTTCCTCACCTTCCTCATGCGCGGCATCGGCTACGGCCACCCCCAGTGGCGCCATGGCGGCTACAAGGGCGAGCTGGAGGTCGAGCGCGAGGACATCGATCTCGGCGCCACCAACATGGGCAGCCCCGAGAACTGGCACATCCAGGCGCTGAGCCGCGTGACCCTGACCCTGCCGGGCGAGGCGCCGCAGCAGGGCATGGGCGTGTTCGAACAGCTGATCGCCGGCCCCTACCGGCCGTACGGCATCGCCTAGGATCAGAAGGACAGGCGCAGGGCCGACTGCAGCACGGCCTGGTCCTGCTTGGCCGGCTCGCCCGCATAGGCGCGGGCCGGGCGCTTCGAGGTCACGTAGAGCGCTTCGAACAGCAGGTCGGCGTGCGAGGTCAGGTGCTGGCGCCAGGCCGCGGTCGCGGCCCAGCCGTCCTCGTCGTTGTTGTCGATCGCCTTGAGCGAGCGGTCGTCGACCGAGAACCAGTCGAGCCGACCGGTCAGGGCGTCCTCGCCGAAGGCGCGGCGGGCCTCGACATAGGCGGTGCTGAACTCGAGATCGACCCAGGTCTGGCCCAGATAGCGGTAGCCCATATAGGTCTCGCCATGCATCGCCTGGGCCAGGATGCGGGTCTTGTCGCCGAGCTCGGCCTTCATGCCGAGGTCCAGGAATCGGGTCTCCCACGACCATTGCCGATCACCGTCCACCGCGGTCCGGTCGCCGGCGTTGTCGTAGTAGAAGGCGTCGAGCACGACGGGCGCCGGCGGGCGCCATTCGATCCGGCCGTAATAGCCCGCGCGGCCGTCGAGTTCGCGGTAGGGATAGGTCTCGTCGCCCTGGCGGGCGGCCATGAAGGGCGACAGGGCGGGCAGCTCGAATTCGTGGCGCGTTGGCGCCTTCACCGATCCGAGCGCCCAGCCACGGAAGGTGAGCAGGGTCGCCGAGGTGTCGTTCCATCCGAACACCCCCGCCGCCGCCGAGACCTGGTGGTCGCCGAACTGATGCTCCAGCGTCCCCTCGACACCCAGGACCTTGACCTCCTCGCCGATCCAGCTGTTCGCCGCCGAGGCGGTCAGCATATC
>CAMFHW010000276.1 GCA_945952175.1 uncultured Phenylobacterium sp.
GCGCTGACCTGGGACCTGACCATGCTGCGCTATTCGCAGGACCGGTTCGTCGACGCCGCCCAGCTCGCCGCGATCGGGGGCTGAGCCGTGGCGCGCGCGCTCTTGATCGACATGGACGACACCCTGTTCGACGAGGGCGACTATGTCCGCTCCGGCTTCCGCGCCGTGGCCGAGGCGGTGGCCAAGGACCATCCGGATGTCGCGGCCGACGACCTCTTTGGCGGCATGATCGGGGAGCTGACGGCGAACGGCCGCGGCAAGGTGTTCGACGTCGCCCTGGCCCGCGCCGGCCTGGCGCCGACGCCCGAGCGGATCGCCGACCTTGTGACCGTCTATCGGACGCATCGCCCGGACATCGCCTTCTGGCCCGGCGTCGCCGAGGCGCTGAAGGACCTCAAGGCCGATTACAGGCTCGCGATCGTCACCGACGGCCTGGGGATCATGCAGCGCCGCAAGGTCGCCGCCCTGGGGCTCGAGGCCCTGGTCGATCTCGTCGTCTATTGTTGGGAGCTCGACGCCCCCAAACCGCATCCGCGTCCCTACCGGGTGGCGCTCGAAGCCCTGGGTTCGCCCCCCGCCGAAGCCCTGGTGATCGGCGACAATCCCGCCCACGACCTGGCGGCGGCGCAGGCCCTGGGCTGCGGCTTCATCCGCGTGGTCGCCGGGCGGTTCGCCGCCGAAGATGCTCCGGCCCTGGCGACGGTGGCGCGCTTCGCCGAGATACCCCACCTGCTGCGTATGACCGAGATTGGGAGGCTCCCATGCCCGCAACGCCCGTGAAGATCGACGGCCGCGAGATCGGGCCGGGCCATCCGCCCTACATCGTCGCCGAGATGTCGGGGAACCATAATGGCGAGATCGGCCGGGCGAAGGCGCTGATCGACGCGGCCAAGGCGGCCGGCGCCGACGCGGTCAAGCTGCAGACCTATACCGCCGACACCATCACCATCGACCACGACGGCCCGGGCTTCCTGGTGCATGGCGGGCTGTGGGACGGACGGCGGCTCTATGAGCTCTACCAGGAGGCCCACACCCCCTGGGACTGGCACGCCGAGCTGTTCGAGCATGCGCGCAAGGTCGGCATCTCGATCTTCTCCTCGCCCTTCGACCCGACGGCAGTGGAGCTACTGGAGGGCCTGGGCGCGCCGGCCTACAAGATCGCCTCGTTCGAGCTGATCGACATCCCGCTGATCGAGCAGTGCGCGGCGACCGGCAAGCCGCTGGTCATGTCCACGGGCCTGGCCTCGCCCGACGAGATCGCCGAGGCCGTAGCCGCCGCGCGGGGCGCGGGCTCCGGCGGCATGATCCTGCTTCACTGCACCAGCGCCTATCCGGCCCCGATGTCGGACATGAACCTGGTGACCATCCCGCATCTGGCCCAGACCCACGGCGTGGTCGTCGGGCTGTCGGACCACACCATGGGCGTCGCGGCCTCGGTGGCGGCGGTCTCGCTGGGCGCCTCGTTCATCGAGAAGCACTTCACGCTCAGCCGCGCCGAGGGCGGGGTGGACTCGGCCTTCTCCCTGGAACCGCACGAGCTGGAGCGGCTGGTGAAAGAGGCGCGAGACGCCTGGGAGGCCCTGGGCGTCCTCAAGCACGGCGAGCTGCGCTCGGAGGATTCCAGCCGCGACCACCGCCGCTCGCTCTATGTGGTCGCCGACGTGCGTAAGGGCGAGCTGATCACCGGCCAGAACGTGCGCTCGATCCGTCCGGGCCTCGGCCTGCCGCCCAAGTACCTGCCCCAGGTGCTCGGCAAGCGCGCCGCCCAGGACCTCGCCCGCGGGACGCCGCTGGCGGAGACGATGGTGGAGTAGCGCGCTTACTTCTGCGCCATCTCGGGGGCGTGGCGTGACCTCTTTCCTTCTCCCCTTGCGGGAGAAGGTGGCCGTTCGGAGAGCGGTCGGATGAGGGGTCTCTCAGACCTTTCCGGATAGGCGGCGCGGCCCCTCACCCGACCCTGCTCCGCAGGGCCACCCTCTCCCGCGAGGGGAGAGGGAAGTGATGCGAAGCGCTCGCTGGCGGCATCACACGTCGCTCTCGTAGCGCTGGAAGGGCAGGGCCCGGATGGCGTCGGTGGTGAAGGCCGGGTCGCCCGGATAGAGCGCCTCGTAGACCTTGACCACGAAGTCGAAGTCCTCCGGATAGTCGACCGTCCAGCGCAAAGCGCTGTCGTCGCGGGCCTGCTTCAGATGGCCCTGCGCGAACCGGGCGCCGGGCTTGTAGAGATAGGGCGTGACGTGCTCGCGGTCGTAGGGATCGTCGGTCTCGCGCGCAGAGGCCAGCAGGGCGTCGATGCGGAACACCTCGACATCCAGCCCGCGCGGATAGGTGCGCTCGCGGCCGTTGGAGACGTAGTCGAGGCCCTCGCGGCGCATCAGGGCGATGGCCTCGTCGATCACCCCGGCGTCGGCCAGGGGACAGTCGGCGGTGAGCCGCACCATGTCGCCCTCCAGCCCGAACTCGGCGATCGCGCCCACGAAGCGGCCGAGCACGTCGTCGAGCGCGCCGCGATGGACCGGCACGCCCATGGCGGAGACCGCCGCGGCCAGTTCGTCGTCGGAGGCCGCGGTGCTGGTGGCCACCACGATCCGGGTCAGCTCGGCGCTGCGGCGCAGGCGCTCGATCTGGCGCTCGATCATCGGGCGGCCCAGGATCGGCTTCAGCACCTTGCCGGGCAGGCGCGAGGAGCTCATCCGCGCCTGGAGCACCGCCGTGGTCATGGTCTGCGAGGTCCCTGGCCGTCCGCTGTCAGAATACCCTAGTCTTGGCGCGAGTCGGGGCCATGGGGACGATCCGATGCTGATCCTGTTGGGCGTGGCGCTCGTGGTCGTGGGTTTCGCGGTCGGGTTCAACCCGCTGCTGGTGGTGGTCGTCTCGGCCCTGGTGACCGGGATGGCGGCGGGCCACACGCCGCTCGAAGTGCTGGCGACCTTCGGCAAGGCCTTCAACCAGAACCGCAATATCAGCGTGGTCTTCCTGGTGCTGCCGGTGATCGGGGTGCTGGAGCGCGCCGGCCTGCAGGAGCGGGCGCGCAGCCTGATCGCCGGCTTCCGCACGATCTCCATCGCCCGGCTGCTCATCGGCTATCTGGGCTTCCGACAGCTCACCGCGGCGCTCGGCCTGATCTCCATCGCCGGTCAGGCCCAGACCATCCGGCCCCTGGTGGCGCCCATGGCCGAGGCGGCGGTCGAGGCGCGCGTCGGGCCGATCGACGAGCCACGGCGCCAGGCGATCCGCGCCATGACCGCGGCGACCGACAATGTCGGCGTCTTCTTCGGCGAAGACATCTTCCTGGCGATCGGCTCGATCCTGCTGATGGTCGGCTTCCTGAGCCAGAGCGGTATCGTGCTGGAGCCGCTGCAGCTCTCGGTCTGGGCGATCCCGACCGCCATCGCCGCCTTCGCAATCCACGGCGGGCGCATCATCCTGTTCGGCCGTCGCCAGGATCGGCCAACGCCGTGATCAAGCTCTCCTTCGTCTTCATCGTCGCCGGGCTGATCTTCGCCGCATACGCGGTGCTGAGCGCCCTGGACAAGACCAACCCCAAGCGTTGGCGCAACGCCCTGTTCTGGGGCCTGTTCGCGGCGAGTTTCCTGGCCGGCGACCATTTCGGCGACCTCGGCAACGGGGTGCTGGTGGTGGCCCTGGCGGTGACCGCCGGGGTCGGGACCCTGGGCCGGGGCGAACCGGCCGGTCCGAGCGCGGCGGAGAAGCACGCCAGCGCGGCGCGGTTCGGCAACGGGCTGTTCGTGCCCGCCCTGGTGATCCCGGCCGTGGTGCTGTTCGGCTCGCTGGTCGGCAAGCACATGCATATGGGGGGCGGTCCGCTCCTGGAGCCGAAGCAGGAAACCCTGATCTCGCTGGCCATCGGGGCGATGATCGCGCTCGCCGTCGCCCTGCCGCTGCTGCGCCAGCCGCTGGGCGCGCCGCTGCAGGAGGGCCGGCGGCTGATGGACACAGTAGGCTGGGCGGCGCTGCTGCCCCAGATGCTGGCGGCGCTGGGGGCCGTCTTCACCCTGGCGGGGGTCGGCAAGGTGGTCGGCGGCATGGTCGCCGCCGGCATTCCGATGGACAGCCGCGCCGCCGCCGTGGCGGCCTACTGCATCGGCATGGCGGCCTTCACCATGATCACCGGCAACGCCTTCGCCGCCTTCCCGGTGATGACCGCGGGCGTGGCCCTGCCGTTCCTGATCGGCAAGTTCGGCGGCGACCCGGCGGCGGTCTGCGCCATCGGCATGCTCTCGGGTTTCTGCGGGACGCTGATGACCCCGCTGGCCGCCAACTTCAACGTGGTGCCCGTACGCCTGCTGAACCTCGACGACCGCTATGGCGTGATCCGCGCCCAGGCGCCGACCGCCATCCCGCTGCTCATCGTCAACATGGTGCTGATGTATGTCCTCGCCTTCCGCGCTCACGGCTGAGACCGCCTCGAAGTTCGCGGGCCTCGCCCTGGGCCACGTGACGCGCGAGTTCCCCAACAAGCTCGACCACACCATGGCGGGGTTGGCCGATGCGCGCGGCCCGCGCGACCTGCATCCGATCTTCTATGGCAGCTACGACTGGCACTCCTGCGTGCACGGCTACTGGCTGCTGGCGACCCTGCGGCGGCTGCATCCGCAGATGCCGGAGGCGGCCGCCATCGACGCCCTGTTCGCGCAGGCCTTCACGGCGGAGAATGTCGAGGCCGAGCGGGCCTATCTCGACCGGCCGACGGCGCGGGGTTTCGAGCGGCCCTATGGCTGGGCCTGGCTCCTGAAGCTGCAGGCCGAGTTCCTGGCGCAGGACGCGCCCTGGGCCGGGCGCATGGCGTCGCTGGCCGAGGCCTTCGCCGATCGCTATCGCGAATTCCTGCCGCGGGCGACCTATCCGATCCGCACCGGCGTGCATTCCTCGACCGCCTTCGCCCTGGCGCTGGCCCAGGACTATGCGGCGGCGACGAAGGACGCGGCCTTCGAGGCCCTGCTGCGCGACAAGGCGCGGGCATGGTACGGCAATGATCGCGGCTGCCAGGCCTGGGAGCCGTCGGGCGACGACTTCCTGTCGCCGGCCCTGATGGAAGCGGAGTGCATGCGCCGCTTCCTGGAGCCATCGGCGTTCCGGGCCTGGTTCGCGGGCTTCCTGCCCGATGCGGCGCTCAGCCTGCCCGCCACCCTGTTCGCCCCGGCGACGGTCAGCGATCGCAGCGACGGCAAGATCGCCCATCTGGACGGGCTCAATCTCAGCCGCGCCTGGTGCTGGCGTTCGGTCGCCGACGCCCTGGCGGCCGACGATCCCGTGCGCGCGGTGGCGCTCGACGCCGCCGAGCGGCACCTAGCGGCCAGCCTGCCGCACGTGGCCGGCGACTATATGGGGGAGCATTGGCTGGCCAGCTTCGCCCTCCTGGCCCTGATGGCGGGCGAGGGCGTTTGACAGCGGCCCGCGGCGTCGCGATTGATCGGCGCATGATCATCCGCCTCGGACCCTGCGCTTGAGCGACCCGGCCACCGGCACCCTGGAGGCGGCCCTGGCCCAGGGCGCGCGCATGCTGTCGCGCCGGCCGGATCTCGCGGAACAGCAGGCGCTCGCGATCCTGGAGGCTGCGCCCGGCCATCCCGCGGCGGTGCTGCTGCTGGCCCAGGCGCGGAAGGGGCAGGGCGACATGGCCGCGGCGCTGGCCCAGCTCGAACCCCTGGCCGCCAGCCAGCCGCGCTGGGCCGCCGCTCACCTGGAGCTGGGGTTGGCGCGGGGCGCGGCGGGTGACGGCGCTGGAGCGATCCGCGCGCTCGACCAGGCGACGCGCCTGAAGCCCGACCTTTCCGAGGCCTGGGGCGCGCTGTCGGATCAGCGCCGGCTGCTGGGCGACGCGAAGGGCGCCGATGCGGCGCGCGCCAGGCAACTCGGCCTCGCCGCCAAGGACCCCGCCCTGCTGGAGGCCGGCGCGGCCCTGGTCGAGGG
>CAMFHW010000277.1 GCA_945952175.1 uncultured Phenylobacterium sp.
GCTGAAGCCGGCGTCGCCAGGCACGTCGACCAGATAGACCCGGAAGTCCTGGGCCCAGGCCAGGCTGTCGAACATCCAGGCGCTGGAATTGCCCTGGGCGCCGTGGAACGCGACGAGGGGCGGCGCATCCCTGCGCCCGCAGGCGATGACGAAGGTCTCACCCGCCCGCGTGGGGATGCGGAGTTCCTCGTGGGCGACCGGCCAGGCGTCCAGCAGGGCGCGGTAGGCCGCACGGACCTCAGCCTCGGCCTGCGGCGTCCGGTAGATGGCGTCGCTCATCGGTAGGCGTCCGACCAGACCGGGATCAGCTTCAGCAGGTCGCCGACCACGGCGGGGTCGCCCAGCAGAACGAACTTCATCCGCTGGCGCGAGGGGTCGTACATGGTCTCGGCGCGCAGCGGCGGATCGGCGGCCTTGCGGCCGTTGAGCACGCCCAGCAGGGCGTTGGCCAGGCGGATCGAGGCGTCGAGGCCGACGCCCTCCATCTCCAGGATCGCCGAGACCTCCAGATGGCGCGGAGGCGTCGCGGCGGCCGGCAGGCCGGTCAAGGCGTCGAGGTCGCCGCGGGTGATCCGGTACTGCTTGCCGATGCGCACGGCCTTCAGGCGACCGTCGCGGATATAGGCGCGCACCGTGCGCTCCTGCAGGCCGAGGCGCTCGGCGACCTGTTCGACGGAATAGAGCTCTTGGGTCATAGCCATCAGTCGTTTTGCGGATGTTTGTATACGTATATGACTCACTTTCTGGAGTCGATAGGGTCGTTTTCGTCACAGGCTTCGCGCCACGGGCGGCGGCGGCTAAGACAGCGCATGGCCGTGGTCGACATCACCGAACTGCCCCCGCTCCTGCCGCGCTACGGCGCGCTGTTCGGGCTGGACCTGGGGGAGAAGACCATCGGCGTGGCGGTGTCCGATCCCACGCGGATGGTGGCGACGCCGCTGGAGACCCTGAAGAAGGGCAAGTTCACCGACGACGCCAATGCGCTGTTCAAGCTGATGGACGGGCGCGAGGCCGCGGGGATCGTCATCGGCCTGCCGGTCAACATGGACGGGACCGAGGGGCCCCGCTGCCAGTCGAGCCGCGCGTTCGGGCGCAACCTGCTGCGGCTACGCCCCGACCTTGTGATCGCCTTCTGGGACGAGCGCATGTCGAGCATGGCGGTGAACCGCGTGCTGATCGACGAGATGGACGCGACCCGGGCCCGGCGCACGGGGCTGGTCGACCAGATGGCGGCCGGGTGGATCCTGCAGGGGGCGCTTGATCGGTTGAGGACGCTTGCGGAAGGGGCTTAGGCTCGCCTCCTCCGTCATCCTAGGCCTTGTGCCTAGGATCCCTCGCCCCGCCTGTATTGAGGCGCCGGCTGAGGCATCGACTTCGGCGCGCTCGTCTGCAACACCCGGCAAGCGTCGACAGGGATCCTAGGCACAAGGCCTAGGATGACGGGGTGGGTGTCGCCCCGCTCGAACTAATCCGCCGCCACCCCAAACCCGCGCAGGCGCTCGATCACTGCGTCGAGGAAGGCGCGGGTCTTGGTGGCGAGGTGTCGCGACGAGGGCATGAGGGCGTAGACCGGGGCCTCGGCGCTGCCCCAGGCGGGCAGGACCTGCTCCAGGCGGCCGATGTGCAGATCGCAGACCACGTCGACATGCGACTTGAAGGCGACGCCGCGGCCGTCGAGCGCCCAGTCATGGACCACGTCGCCATTGTCGGCGCGCAGACGCGGTCGCGCCGGGACCTCCGCTATCGCACGATCTGGGCCGACGAGGCGCCAGGGGTCGATGTCGTCGCCGTACCGCAGCAGGTCGTGCCCGGCGAGATCACCGGGCTCCGTCGGTCGGCCGCGGCGGTCGAGATAGGCCGGCGAGGCGACCAGGATGCGGTGGTTGTCGACCAGCTTGCGCATCACAGCCTGCGAGTCTCGCGGCGGGCCGATGCGGATGGCCAGGTCGATGCGGGTTTCAACGAGATCGACCAGCCGGTCGTCGAGACGCAGTTCCACATCCAGGGCCGGATGGCGGGCCACGAGATCGGCGGCCACCGGGGCCAGGTGGATGCGGCCGAAGGAGATCGGCGCGGCGACGCGCAACACGCCCTGGGGCGCCTCGGCCCCACTGGCCAGGCGGGCCTGGGCGATGGCGATCTCGTCCAGCACGCGCTCGACATGCGGCAGCAGGGCGGCCCCCTCCTCCGTCGGAGACAATCGCCGCGTGGTGCGATGGACCAGGCGCTGACCGGTCTTCCGCTCCAGGCTCGCCAACCGCTTGCTGACCACCGCCAGGCCGACGCCCAGGTCGCGGGCCGCGGCCGACAGGCTGCCAAGGGTGAGGATGCGGTGGAAGGTGCGGAGCTCGTTGAGGTCGCCCAAGGCATTCTCAACTGACATGCGATTATTCCTATCCCGATGAGCTGATTATCTCCCAATCGGCGCAGGATTATCAAGGCGGCGGGCGATGAGCGCCCCGAGGACGCCGCTGATGATCTCTCCCCTCTCCCGCCCGCTGGAGCTGCCGAACGGCGTGGTCCTGAAGAACCGCATCGCGAAGGCGGCGATGAGCGAGGGCCTGTCCGATTTCGACAACCATTCGACGCCGCGGCTCGAGACCCTCTATCGCCGCTGGGCGGCCTCGGGCGCCGGCCTGCTGCTGTCCGGCAATATCCAGGTCGACCGCGATCACCTGGAACGGCCCAACAACGTGGTGCTGGAGGACGAGCGCGGGCTCGCGGCCCTGACCGCGCTCACTGCGGCGGGTCGGTCGGAGGGCGCCGAATTCTGGGCCCAGCTCAGCCACACCGGCCGCCAGGTCGACCGGGCGATCAATCCGGAGCCGCTGGCGCCCTCTCGGGTCGAGATCGACGTGATCCGCGGGGCCGGTTTCGACTTCGCCCCGCCGCGCGAGATGACCGAGGTCGAGATCGGCCACGCCATCGACCAGTTCGCCCGCTCGGCGCGGCTGGCCAAGCAGGCGGGGTTCACCGGGGTGACGCTGCATGCGGCCCACGGCTACCTGTTTTCGCAGTTCCTGAGCCCGCTTTCGAACCGGCGGACCGACCGCTGGGGCGGCGAGTTGAAGAACCGCACGCGGCTATTGCTGGAGACCATCGCCGCCGTGCGCGCGGCCGTCGGGCCGGACCTGCCGGTGGGGATCAAGCTGAACAGCTCGGACTTCCAG
The DNA here is from genome assembly GCA_945952175.1 of uncultured Phenylobacterium sp. GTDB lineage: Bacteria > Pseudomonadota > Alphaproteobacteria > Caulobacterales > Caulobacteraceae > Phenylobacterium. The sequence goes on from CAMFHW010000277.1 coordinate 3,171, forward strand.
CGGGGCGGCTTCTCGCACGACGAGGCGTTGGAGGTGGTGGGCTGGCTGAACGGGTCGAGCCTGGATCTGCTGGAGCTGTCCGGCGGCTCGCTGGAACAGCCCAAGGTAGTCGGGGTGGCGGTGAAGGACGAGGGCGAGGACGGGGCGCGGGCCTCGACCGTGGCGCGCGAGGCCTATTTCGTGGCCCTGGCCGGCGCGCTGCGGGCGCGGGCGAAGATGCCTGTGATGGTGACCGGCGGGTTCCGCACGGCGGGAGGCATGGCCGAGGCGCTGGAGGCCGGCGAGCTGGATGTGGTGGGGCTGGGACGGCCGCTGATCGCCGATCCGGCGACGCCGGCCAAGCTGCTGTCAGGCGAGATCGAGGTCGCGCCGCGACCGGAGGCGCAGCTGGAACTGCTGCACATCCTGGGCTGGTTCAACATGCAGATCGAGCGGCTGGCGGACGGGCTGGAGCCCGACCTGGCGCTGTCGGGCGCCGAGGCGTCCGCGCAGTTCCGGCGGATCGAGGCGGGCAACATGGCGGGCCTGGCGGCGCATCGCGCGGCGCGGGCGGCCTAGATGACGCCGCTGAAGCTCGCCCACTATGCGGTGCGCGCGCCGGACCTGGCGGTCTCGCGGCGGTTCTATGAGGACGCGCTGGGCCTGCGGGCCGGCTATCGGCCGCCGTTCGGCTTCGACGGCTGCTGGCTCTATCTCAGCGAGGACGAGGCCGAGTTCGGAGTGGTGCACCTGATCGGCGCGGGCGACGGGCTCGCGGCTTATCTCGGCGAACGCGGCGGGGCGGGTAGCGGCCTGGTCGACCATATCGCCTTCCTGGCCCGCGACTGGCCGGCCTGGCGCGACCGCTGGGCGGCGCTGGGCGTGCGCCACGAGGTGCGGGTCGTCCCCGAGCTCGGCCTGCGCCAGGCCTTCGTGACCGATCCGGCGGGCGTGGTGATCGAGCTGAACTTCCCCGCGGACGAGGCGGAGGGATGACCTGCTCCCCTGCCCCCCGCCACCGTCATCCTAGGCCTTGTGCCTAGGACCCCTGTCGACGCTCGCGCGGCCAAGCCGGTCATAGCGGAATGGCCGACGCCTCGAAGATCCTCTCACCGCCAGCCGACAGAGGGGTCCTAGGCACAAGGTCTAGGATGACGGCGGGGTGTGTGGCGCTCCGCGCCGACCACGAATCTGTGCACGGCCGCCCGCCCGCCCTTGGCGCCTGGCGTGGGACCGGTTAGGACGCGCCTTTAATGACAGCCTTGCCCACCGGTCTGAACGAGGTCCTTGGCCGGACCTTCCCGTTCCCGCGCCGCCATTTCCTTTCGGTGCTGGATCTCAATCCCGTGGAGGTCGCCGGTCTGCTGGACTTGGCCGACGGCTTCGTCAGCCTCAACCGCCAGACCTCGAAGAAGCTCGACCTGCTCAAGGGTCGCACGCTGATGAACCTGTTCTTCGAGAACTCGACCCGGACCCAGAGCTCGTTCGAGCTGGCCGGCAAGCGGCTGGGCGCCGATACGGTCAATATGAGCCCGCGCTCGTCGTCGATCTCCAAGGGCGAGACGCTGATCGACACGGCGGTGACGCTGAACGCCATGCAGCCCGACATCCTGATCGTGCGGCACGCCTCGTCCGGCGCCGCGAGCCTCCTGTCGCAGAAGGTGTCGTGCTCGGTGGTCAATGCCGGCGACGGCCAGCACGAGCACCCGACCCAGGCCCTGTTGGACGCCTTGTCCCTGCGCCGCGCCTTCGGGCGGATCGCCGGGTTGAAGGTGGCGATCTGCGGCGACGTGCTGCACAGCCGGGTGGCGCGCTCGAATGTCGGCCTGCTGCAGATGATGGGCGCCCACGTGCGGCTGGTCGGGCCGCCGACCCTGATGCCGGCCCAGGCCGACCGCTGGGGCGTCGAGGTGATCACCGACCTGCGCAAGGGTATCGAGGGCTGCGACGTGGTGATGATGCTGCGCCTGCAGCTCGAGCGGATGGACGGGGTGATGGCGCCGTCGCAGCGGGAGTATTTCCGCTTCTGGGGCCTGGACCGCGAGAAGCTGGCCCATGCCGCGCCGCATGTGCGGGTGATGCATCCCGGGCCGATGAACCGCGGGGTCGAGATCGATTCCGACGTGGCCGACGACCTGAACGTCTCGCTGATCCAGGACCAGGTGGAGATGGGCGTGGCGGCGCGCATGGCGATCCTGGCCTCGCTGGCCGCCCGATTGGACAACCACTGAGATGAAGAGCGTCTGTGTCTTCTGCGGGTCGAGCCCGGGGGCCGATCCCGCCTATGTGGCGGCGGCCCGGGCGGTCGGGGCGGAGATCGCCGGCCGCGGGCTGACCCTGGTCTATGGCGGCGCCAAGGTGGGGCTGATGGGCGCGGTGGCCGATGCGGCCGTGGGCGCGGGCGGCCGGGTGATCGGCGTGCTGCCGGTGGCGCTGGAGAAGAAGGAGATCGCCCATTTCGGCCTGGCCGAGCTGGAGATCGTCGGCTCGATGCACGAGCGCAAGGCGCGGATGGCCGAGCTGTCGGACGGTTTCGTCGCCCTGCCCGGCGGCTCGGGCACCCTGGAGGAGATCTTCGAGATCTGGACCTGGGGCCAGCTCGGCTTCCACGCCAAACCGGCCGGGTTCCTGAACGTGGGCGGCTATTACGACAAGCTGGCGGGGTTCCTGGATCACACAGTGGACCAGGCCTTCGTGAAGCCGGTCCACCGCCAGATGCTGACCTTCCACGACGATCCGGCCGCCCTGCTCGACGCCATGGCCGCCTATCAGG
>CAMFHW010000278.1 GCA_945952175.1 uncultured Phenylobacterium sp.
ACCTGGTGGCGCGCGACGGCGGGATGCCGTTCTCCATGCCCGCGGTGCTGGGACACGAGGGCGCCGGCGTCGTGGAGAAGGTCGGCTCGGCCGTGACCAAGTTGGCCGCCGGCGACCGGGTGGCGCTCACCTTCCGCTCCTGCGGCCAGTGCGACCGCTGCAAGGGCGGCGACCCGGCCTACTGCTATTCGATGCCGGCCCTGAACTATATCGGCATGCGCCCGGACGGGACCAAGGCGCTGAAGCAGGGCCAGACGGCGGTGTCGTCGAACTTCTTCGGCCAGTCGTCCTTCGCCACCTACTGCCTGGCCTACGAGGCCAATGTCCTGAAGCTGCCGGACGACATCCCGTTCGAACTGGCCGCACCCCTGGGCTGCGGGGTCCAGACCGGCGCTGGCGGGGTCATGCTCGCCCTCGCCTGCCCAGCGGGATCCTCGCTGCTGATCACCGGCGGCGGGGCGGTGGGCCTCTCGGCCGTGATGGGCGCCGCGATCCGGGGCTGCAAGACGATCATCGTGGTCGAACCGCACGCCGCCCGGCGCGCCCTGGCGACCGAGCTGGGTGCGACCCACGCCATCGATCCCGCGGCCTCGCCCGATCTTGCCGCCGCTGTCCGCGCCATCGCGCCCCAGGGGGTCGACTACGCCTTCGATACGACCGGCCGGCCCGACACGCTGTCGGCGATCATGGGCGCGCTGGCGCCGAAGGGCGTGCTGGGGATCGTCGGCATCCCGCCGCCGGGCACGCCCCTGCCCGGCGACCTGGGCATGGTGCTGACCTTCGGCCAGACGGTGCGCGGCATCATCGAGGGCGACAGCGACCCGGACGAATTCCTGCCGGAACTGATCGGTCACTGGCGGGCCGGCCGCCTGCCGCTGGAAAAGCTCGTGCGCACCTATCCGTTCGCCCAGATCAACGGAGCCATCGCCGAGCAGCATCACGGCGACTGCGTGAAGGTGGTGTTGACCCTGGAGGGGTGACGCGCCCTACCGGCCCGTGCCGCCCCGCTGGCTGATGCGGGAGATCAGGGCGCCCAACAGGTTGGTGTAGTCGTCGGTCCAGGGCTTGGTCGCCTTGGGATCGATCGGCGTCCAGCGCTTGTCGGCGGCGTAGGCGGCGAGCACCTTCGGGTCGCGGGCCACGATCACCGCGTCCTCGGCGGACTCCCAGAGCGCGGGCTCGTCGGCGCCCAGGCGATGCTTCTGCAGCAGGCCCGGCGCGCCGGTGGCGCCCACCACGGCCTGGGCGACGCTAGGCAGGTCGAGATTGCGGTTCGACAGGTGCAGGATCAGCACCCCGTCCGGCTTCAGGTGGGTCAGGTAACCCTTCACCGCCTCGACAGTCAGCAGGTGGGCCGGCACGCTGTCGGAGGAGAAGGCGTCGATCAGCAGGAGGTCGAAGGCTTCCTTGGGCTGTTTCTCCAGGGTCAGGCGGGCGTCGCCGAGGACGTAGTCGATCTTCCCGCGCGCGCATTCCGTCGTGTAGCTGAAATGGTCGGGATTGGTGGAGACCCGGATCACCAGCGGGTCGATCTCGAAGAAGGTCAGCCGGTCGGCCGGCCGGGTGTAGGCGGAGATCGCGCCCGTCCCGAGCCCCACGGCGCCGAAGCGCATGGCGGGCTTGCGCGCGCGCTCGGCCTTGACCACCTGCCCGATCGGCGTCTCCGGGGCGTAGTAGAGCAGCGGCCGGCAGCGATATTCCGGATTGAGGGCCTGGGCGCCGTGCAGGGTCGTGCCGTGGGCCAGCATCATCACGTCGCCGCCGAGGCCGGGCACCGGCAGGTGCGATTCCTTCAGCACCCCGAAGAAGCTGCGCCAGGTGGTGAGCACCTGCACCCGGTCCCCCGCCCCTTCCGCCGCGATCGAGATGACCGCGATCAGGCCGAACAGCAGCAACGCGCGGCGTCGGATGATGAAGGCGCAGACGATGGCGGTGGCCATGGCGAAGCGGATCAAGAGCCGCATGGCGTCGGGCCCGACCGCCCCCAGGACGTTCAGGTGCGCGACCTGGTGGTTGTTGATGAAGGTCGTCAGGACGGGTGCGGTGAGCGCGGCGAGCGAGCCGAGCAACAGGGTCGCCCAACGCCAACGCTCGACGCGTCCCTCCCCCCAGGGCCGGGCCAGGCAGGCCAAGGTCAGGACCAGAGGGTATTCCCAGACGCTGGAAAAGATCACCGGCGCCAGGAAGGCGTTGAAGGCACCACCGACCACGCCGCCGAACGACATCCACAGATAGAACTCGGTCAAGTGGGCCGGGTCGGGCCGCCGCGCGACCAGGGCCTGGTGGCAGACCAGCGCCGTCAGGAAGAAGCAGATCAGGTGGATCGGCAGGGACAGGCCGATATTGGTGGCGCTGAACGGCAGGATGGCGCTGCAGGCGGCCACGGCGGCGGCCTGGAAGACCAGGGCGTGCTCGCTGGAGATCAGCGGCCTGGCGGCGAAGGCCAGGATGAAGGTGGCCAGGTAGAGCGCCAGGGGCACGACCCAGAGGAACGGCGCGGAGGCGACGTCGGTGGTGATGTAGGTGGTGACGCCCAGCATGAGGCTGGACGGCGCGGCCGCCAGCAGGGTCCAGACCAGGCGATCGCGCCAGGTCGGCGCCGGCGTTGCGGCCGTGGCGGGTCCGCCAGGGACGGCGCCCAGGTCGCGATGGCGGACCACGGCCAGGACGAGCAGGCCCATCAGCAGGATGAAGCCCCCGTAGCCGAGGCTCCAGGCCAAGGTCTGGCCGTGCAGCGGGGTCAGGGGCTCGACGATGATGGGATAGGCCAGGAGAGCCAGGAGGCTGCCGAGATTGCTGGCCGCATAGAGGGCGTAGGGCTCGACCCCCGTGTGAGCGTGGACGGTGCGGGCGTGCCAGGACTGGGCGAGCGGCGCGGTGGCGGAGAGCGCCGCGAAGGGCGCGCCGACGCAAAGGCCGAGCGCGCCAAGGAGCCACAGGGCCGGATGGTTCGGATCCGGTTGCCCCAGCAACTCCGGCACGCGCAGGGGCAAGGCGAGCGCCGCGGCGGCCAGGACCGCCAGGTGGATGCCCGCCTGGGCGCGCAGGGACGGCAACCGCTGCAGCAGGTGCGCGTAGAGATAGCCGGCCAGCAGCATGGCCTGGAAGAAGGCCAGGCTGGTGTTCCAGATCGACGGCCCGCCGCCCAGCAGGGGCAGCATGAGCTTGGCGACCATGGGCTCGACCATGAACACCAGGCCCGCGCTGGCGAACACGGTCACGGCGAACAGGGTCGGGGTCGCAAGGTCGGCGCGGTCGGATCGCGCGTCCAAAGAGGTCATGGCGCCTCGAATCGGCTTGTCTCGAAAGCGAAGGCGATGTTGTGGTCACGCCTCACCCTTGCCTAGCCCACCTTGGAGCCCGCGCCATGTTTTCCCTGGAGATCGAGACCCTGGCCCGGCTGCTGATCGACGAGGCCCGGCAGCGGCAGCTCCGCATCGTCACGGCCGAGAGCTGCACGGGCGGACTGGTCGCCGGTGCGATCTGCTCGATCGCCGGGGCGTCGGACGTCTTCGAGCGCGGTTTCGTGACCTACAACAACCGCGCCAAGCAGGAATTGCTGGGCGTGCCCGGCGACCTGATCGCCGACCTAGGCGCGGTCAGCGAGCCGGTGGCGCGGATGATGGCCGAAGGCGCGCTGGAGAATTCCAACGCCCACCTGGCGGTGGCGATCACCGGCATCGCCGGACCCGGCGGCGGCACGCGGATGAAGCCGGTCGGCACGGTGCACATCGCCACGGCGCGGACCAATCACGGGCTCTATCACCGGGCGGAGTTCTTCCAGTTCGAGACGCGGGCCGAAATCCAGATGGCGGCGGTGCAGGCGGCGCTGGAGCAGATGCGCGAGCGGATCGCGCATTAGGTCTGGAACCACGAACCACGCGAACCCACACGAACAAGAGCGCGCGCAGCGCGCCCTCAATCTATCCGCTCCGCTTCGGGCGAACCGTTCGTGTTTTTCGTGTTTTTCGTGGTTCCAATCTTCAGGCGCATCCGACACGTCGAGGCCGCAAGTCGGGAACCACGAAAAACACGAAAAACACGAACGTTGTTCGGCGAGGCCGCGCCTGGTGAAGGTCGCGCTTCGCGCGGGGCCCGCAGGCCGGTTCGTGTGGGTTCGTGGTTCCGCGGAGCGGCTAGCCGTACAGCGCCTTCGCGCGGTCTTCGAAGCAGGCCATCAGGCGGTCGACCGCATGCTCGAAATTGCGTTCGAGCAGGCCTTCAAGCAGGCGGGTCCTGAACGCGAAGTCGATGTCGAACTCGATGCGGGTCCCGCCGGGATTCTCGTGAAAGCGCCATCTGTTCCGCAGCTTGTCGAAGGGACCTGAGATCAGGCCGACATCGATCTGGCGCGCCGCGGGGTCGCGGCGGACGCGGGTCGAGAAGCTCTCGCGCAGGAAGGAGAAGCCGACCTTGGCCTCGGCGTCGAGGCTGGTGACGCCCGTCTCGTCGGTGCGCGCGTTCCAGGTGCGCATGGCGGTGATCCAGGGCACGAACTCGGGATAGCGGCTCACATCCCCGACCAAGGCGAAGAGCTGGTCGGGCGCATAGGGCAGGATCTTCGTGACGTGGTGGCGCAAGGCGCGGTCAGGCCGCCGCTTCCTTGGCGAGCCGCGCCGCCTTCAGCCGCGCGAAGTCCTCGCCGGCATGGTGCGAGGATCGGGTCAGGGGGCTGGCCGAGACCATCAGGAAGCCCTTGGCGCGGGCGATCTCTTCATAGGCCTTGAACTCGTCCGGGTGGACGAAGCGGTCGACGGCGGCGTGCTTGCGGGTCGGCTGCAGATATTGGCCGATGGTCAGGAAGTCGACGCCGGCGGAACGCATGTCGTCCATCACCTGCATGACCTCCTCCTTGGCCTCGCCCAGGCCGACCATAAGGCCGGACTTGGTGAACTGGGTCGGGTCGCGCTCCTTCACCCGCTCCAGCAGGCGGAGCGAATGGTAGTAGCGGGCGCCCGGCCGGATCGAGAGATAGAGCCGCGGCACGGTCTCGAGGTTGTGGTTGAAGACGTCGGGCTTGGCGTCGATCACCAGCGCGGCGGCGGCCGTGGGCTTGCGCAGGAAGTCCGGGGTCAGGATCTCGATGGTCGTGCCCGGGGCGGCCTCGCGGATCGCGCGGACCACGGCGGCGAAGTGGGCGGCGCCCCCATCGGCCAGGTCGTCGCGGTCGACCGAGGTGATGACCACGTGCTTCAGGCCCATCTTGGCCACGGCGTCGCCGACGCGGGCGGGCTCGGTGGGGTCGAGGGCGTTGGGCTTGCCGGTGGCGACATTGCAGAACGAGCAGGCCCGCGTGCAGATCTCGCCCATGATCATCATGGTGGCGTGGGATTGGGTCCAGCACTCGCCGATGTTCGGGCAGGCCGCCTCCTCGCAGACCGTGGCCAGGCCGTGGCTCTTCACGATCTCGCGGGTGGCGTTGTAGCCGGCCGAGCCGGGCGCGCGGACCCGCAGCCACTCGGGCTTGCGAAGCATCGGCGTATCGGGCCGGGCCTGCTTTTCGGGGTGGCGCGGACGCGCGCCGGTGAGGGTGTCGATGACCGTCGCCATGGCCCCTAGATCGTCCCTCGGAGCCGCCGGATCAAGCCGCGAATGTGTCGCTTCTTCGGGACCGGGGCTTTGGACGCCCGAGCGCTGCGCGACGGCTAGGCTTCGCGCGGGAATTGCTGTCCATTCGCCGCGATGGTCCGCGTGGTTCTCGCCGCCTTGCTTGTCTTGTCGCTCGCGGCCTGCGACCGGGCCGGTTCGACGGCGCCGTTCGCCGAGAGCCGCACTCCGCCGAGCCTGGGGCCGCGGTTCTTTCCGCCGGACGGCTGGGCCTGGGGCTATGTGCAGGTCGGGGACGCGCCGCCGCAGCGCTACGGCGTGGCCTCGACGTCGAAGGTTCCGCGGGCCGTGGTGGTG
>CAMFHW010000279.1 GCA_945952175.1 uncultured Phenylobacterium sp.
GGCCCTGCTCGACCAGCGCCTGGCCCATGGCCTGATGGCGGTCCGCCGCCTGCCGGCCAATATCGGCTACCTGAAACTGCGTCTGTTCGGCCGCGACCCGGCCAGCGCCGACATGATCGACGCCGCCATGGGCCTGCTGAAGGACACCGACGCCCTGATCATCGACCTGCGCGAGAACACCGGCGGCGGCGGCGCGGCGGACACCCGCCTCGAGGGCCAGCTCTCCGCGACGCCCCTGGTGATGGCCGAGGTCCACTGGCGCAGGCGCGACGGGACGACCGAGGTCGAAACCCGCCGGCCCGACATCCCGCCCGCCGGCCCGCTCTATCCGGATCGCCCGGTCTATGTGCTGGTCGGCGGGGCGACCTTCTCGGCGGCCGAGGCCTTCGCCTACGACCTCCAGGCCAACCGCCGCGCCCTGCTGGTCGGCGCGGTCACCCGCGGCGGCGGCAACGCGGCCAACCTGGCGACCCCCGGCCTCGGCTTCGGCCTGATGGCCTTCGTCCCCAACGGCCAGGTGATCCATCCGCTGACCGGCCGGGGCTGGAACATCGTCGGCCTGAAGCCCGACGTGCAGACGCCGGTCGAGGGCGCGCTCACCGAGGCCTACCGCCTGGCGTTGGCCGCCGCCAGGCCTCGGATCTCCACCCCCAAGTCCGAGAAGGAGCGCGCCGACGCCATCGCCGACCCGGCCGCGGCGCTTATGGCCGACCAGCGCCTCTAGGGCTCGGGCGAGACCTGGATCAAGAGCTTGCCGTCGTGGTCGCCGGTGAACAGCCGCTGCAGCGAGGTCATGGCGCCTTCCAGCCCCTGGTCCACGTGCACCTTCCACTTCAGCTGGCCGGACGCCACCCAGGGGATCAGCTCGGCCATCGCCTCGCCGGCGCGCGGCAGGAAGTCGGTGACGATGAATCCGCGGATGGTCAGCCGGTGCATCAGCACCCGGGCGAAGTCCTTCGGCCCCGCCGGCCGGTCGTTGTCGTTATAGGTCGAGATCATGCCGCACAGCGGCATGCGGCCATAGTTGTTCATCCGGTCGACCACGGCGTCCATGATCGCCCCGCCGACATTCTCGAAATTGACGTCGATCCCGTTGGGGCAAAGACGGTCCAGCGCCGCGCCGACGTCCTCGTTCTTGTAGTCGATGGCCCCGTCGAACCCGAGCTCGCCGGTCAGCCAGTCGCACTTGGCCTTGCCGCCGGCGATGCCGATCACGCGGGCGCCCTTCAGCTTGGCGATCTGGCCGGCGATCGAGCCCACCGCGCCCGCCGCCGCCGACACCACCACCGTCTCGCCCGCCTGCGGCTTGCCGATGTCGCACATGCCGAACCAGGCGGTCAGGCCCGTCGCGCCCAGCACGCTCATGAAGGCCGTCACCGGCACGCCGGGGATCTGCGGCACGGGGAACAGCGCGCCCTCGTTCGCCACCACGTGGGTCGACCAGCCGCCCAGGCCGGTGTTGACCAGGTCGCCCTGCTTGAACCGGCCGGAGCGCGACTGCTCCACCACCCCGATCGAGCCGCCGCGCATGGTGTCGCCGATCCCGACCGGCGGCATGTACTGGTCCTGGTCGCTCATCCAGATGCGGTTGGTGGGGTCGAGCGACAGATAGACCGTGCGCACCAGCACCTCGCCGTCGGCCAGGTCGCGGACCTGCTCCTCGACCAGCTCCAGGTTCTCAGGCCTGATCTCGCCCTGCGGCCGACTGCGCAGCACCCAACGCTTCAAGGTCGCCATCTCATCTCCCCACGGCTTTGCGGCGACCCTGCCCGCCGCCTCGGCCCCCGGCAAGGCGCCGCTGCGGCAAGCCTGTAGACGTGTCGCCGTCAGGTGCTAAGCCACGCAGCCTGATTTCGGGAGAGCGTCCTGGAAGGCCCCACCTCGCACTTCTACTTCTCGCAGCGCCTGCGCCTGCACTATGTCGACTGGGGCAACGAGGGCGCGCCGCCCCTGCTGATGGTCCATGGCGGCCGCGACCACTGCCGCAACTGGGACTGGGTCGCCGAGCGCCTGCGCGACCGCTACCACATCATCGCGCCCGACCTGCGCGGCCACGGCGACAGCGCCTGGGCCATCGGCGGCGGCTACGACCAGGCCGCCTACATCTATGACCTCGCCCAGATCGTGCACCAGAAGGCGCTGGCCCCGGTCACCATCATCTCCCATTCCCTGGGGGCCGGCATCGCGCTCAACTATTGCGGCGCCTATCCGGAGACGGTGAAGAAGCTCGTCGCCATCGAGGGCCTTGGCCCGTCGCCCCAGGTCATGGCCGAGCAGGCCAAGCGCACCATCGACAACCGCCTGCGCGCCTGGATCAAGGACCGCCGCGAAAATTCCGGCCGCGCGCCCCGCCGCTACGCCACCCTCGACGAGGCCATCGCCCGCATGGCCGGCGAGAACCCGCACCTCAGCCCCGAACAGGCGCGCCACCTCACCATCTACGGGGCCCACCAGAACGAGGACGGCACCTATTCCTGGAAGTTCGACAACTATGTCCGCTGGGGCGGCGGGGTCGGCGGGCTATCCCACGAGGAACAGCACCAGCTCTGGCGCAACATCACCTGCCCGGTGCTGCTGGTGCGCGGCCTGGAATCCTGGGCCTCGGACCCCGTGGAGGACGGCCGCATCAAGCACTTCAAGAACGCCCGCCTGGCCAATTTCGAGAACGCCGGCCACTGGGTCCACCACGACCAGCTCGACGCCTTCATGGAAAAGGTCGAGGCCTTCCTGGCGGCGTAACCCAAATCCGCTCATCCCGGCGAACGCCGGGACCCAGATCACGAAACTTGGCGCCCAGGCCGAAGGCCGCCTGATTCACCACGAAGAACACAAAGAGCACCAAGGGCGGCTCCGCTCCTTCGTGCCCTTCGTGCGCTTCGTGGTTCAAATGCTTGAGGCATGGAGGCTTCCGATCTGGATCCCGGCGTTCGCCGGGACGAGCGGACCCTGGAGCGCCGTCTACCCCTGCAGCACCTTCCGCACGCCTGGCAGCGGGTCGTCCACCACCCGGCTCTCCAGGTCGAAGATCATCGTCGCGCGCCGGTCCCGGTCATAGGCCGGCCAGCCCGGGTTCCCGGTCTTCACGAATTTCAACCAGGCGTCCGACATCGCGTCGGCCACCACCTGCGGCTCCTCGCCCCGGCCGACGAAATTCCTCGCCCGCTCGACATTGTCGAACACCAGCGGGATCTCCAGCGCGTGCGGGCACTTCAGTCGCCCGCGCGCCACTGGGGTCTCCCAGGTCAGCATGTACATGAAGACCGGCGCCGCCCCCTGGTCGGCCTTGCGCTCGGCGATCGACACCGAGCCCAGCCACATGCCGGTCACCGTCTGGGCCGCGCTCGCCAGATAGGTCGGAGAATAGTCCGGATAGGCCGCCCGTAGCGCCGCCACCAGGGCGTCGGCCTTGTCGCCCGCCGCCGCCCTGGCCCGCCGCGCCAGGGCCTCCTCGTCATAGGAGCCGAACTTCGGGTCGCCGTAGAGGAACAGGGTCGCCTCGTCCTTGTTGGTCCCGATCAACACCGGCGTCTCGGCGCTGATCGCCGGGGCGTCGGGCGTGAACGGATCGCGGGGCAGGGCGGTCCCGTCGACGACCGGCGTATAGAGCCGCATCATCTCGCCCGGGATCTCGACGCTCGTCCTGCTGATGGTGTCGGTGTCGAGCGCCGCCAGTTGTTCCGGCGTCGTCACGCCCAGCTTCTCCAGCAAGGCCTTGGCGGTCTTGGCGCTCTCGGCCTTGGGCGCGCCGCGCAGGCCCGGCCCGCTCTGGATGATCGCCTTGTGGAACAGGCCCTTGGCGATCGGCATGGCCAGCAGCAGCGAGACCTTCCAGCCGCCGCCGCTCTCGCCATAGATGGTCACGTCGGCCGGATTGCCGCCGAACGCCGCGATGTTGTCGCGCACCCATTCCAGCGCCTGGACGATGTCCAGCATTCCGGCCATGCCCGACTGGGCGTAGTCCGGCCCGAAGGCCTCCTCCAGATGCAGGTAGCCGAAGACGTTCAGCCGGTGGTTCACCGTCACCACCACCACGTCGCCCTTCCGCGCCAGGTTGCCCCCGTCGTACATGGCCGCGCCGCCGGAACCGTTGGCGAAGCCGCCGCCGTGCAGCCACACCATGACCGGCCGCCGCGCCCCGTCCGCCGCCGGGGTCCAGACGTTCAGGAACAGGCAGTCCTCGGACGAGGCCGGCTCGTCCGGCGCGGGCGGATCGCCGGGCGAGGTGCGCCGCTCGCCGGGCGCTAGGCCCGACTGGATCGCCGGCGCGCCATAGGCCACGGCGTCGGCCGCGTCGCGCCAGGCCTCAGGCCGCTGCGGCGGCTTGAACCTGTGCAGGCCCGTCGGCGCCGCGCCGTAGCGCAGGCCCTTGAAGACGCTCAGAACGTCCTCCTGATAGCCGCGCACGGGCCCGTTGCTGGTGGTCACCACGCCGCTGCGGGCCAGGGGCGCCAGGGTCATGTCGTCGGCCATCACGTCTCCTCCGGGCCAGCCTCTTCTGGCGCCCGGTATGGGCGTCGGCGGCGGTCTCGGCAGCTACAGTCGACGCATCGGCATGGCGGCGCAAGGGGTGCTGTTTCGGGGACAGGTTGAATAACTCCGGCGCGAACCGCGGGCCGGCGGATGAGTTATTCAGCGTGTCCCCGAAATAGCGGGCGCAAGACGGCGCTACTCGACCAGGAAGCCCATCAGCAGCGGACGGACATAGTCCTCCATCACCCCGGCGGCGTCGTTCGGCCGGCCGCGCGGGTCCATCGGCAGCGCCGCGTTGAAGCCCACCATCAGCACGTGGGCCGACAGCAGGGGGTCGACCGGGCGCAGGGAGCCGTCGGCGATCCCGTCGCTGATCATGCCGGCCAGCGACTGGGCGATCTGCTGGAAGCGCACCAGCATCTCGCGCCGCATCGAGGCCGGCACGGCGGCCATGGCGTAGTGGCGCAGCATCCGCCCGCCCTCGCCGGAGGCCTGGTGCACGGCCAGCGAACTCACCGCCAGCCACAGCCGCTCCCAGCCGTTCGGCGCGCTCATCGCCCGGCGCTTGGCCTCGTCGATGATGCCGAAGGTGCGGTGGAAACAGGCGACCGCCAGTTCGTCCTTGTCGGCGTTGTGGTGGTAGAAACTGCCCTTGGTGACCTTCAGCTGGGCCGAGATCTTGTCCACCGAGGCGCCGCGATAGCCCTCGGAATTGATCAGTTCGGTCGCCGCGACCAGGAACCGCTCGCGCGTCACCTCGTCGTTCTGCGCCGTGGGCGAGCCGAGTGTCAGCAGCGGGCCCTGCGGCCAGGCGCGGCCGCGTCCCGCCAGGCCGCCGATCATCATCTCGCTGATCCGCGCCGCGACGCGCGGATAGTCCTCCGGCGCATAGACGCCGATCCAGGTGTCGGTGAAGCCCAGGAAGTTGACGATCAGGCGGGCCAGGGCCTGGCGGCGCGGCGCGCCCACCCAGGGGGCGGCGTCGCTCTTCAGGAGGCGGCCGATACGCACGTAGAGACTGTTGAACGCCTCGATCAGCAGGTCCTGCTGTTCGCCCTCGATCAGCCGGATCTCGCTGAACGGCGTCAGCCGCAGCGCCTCGCCGTCGACGACGCGCCGGCGCTCCTCGAAATAGGCGCCGATGAAGCGGGTCAGGCGGGCGGCCGGGGTCGGCTCGGCCTCGGCCCGGTCCAGCATGTCCTGCCAGCGGTGGATGGTGTCGAAGAGGACCGCCGCCGCCAGGTCCTCCTTCTTCTTGTAATAGTAGGTCAGGCTGACCGGATGCAGGTCCATGCGCTTGGCGACGGCCGCCAGGGTGAAGCCCGAGACCCCGCTCTCGTGGAACACCTCCACGGCCGCGGCCATGATCGCCTCGCGCTTGGCGGCGTAGCGGGCGCGGGTCTTGGAAGGCTTGGCGATAGCCGGACTCATAC
>CAMFHW010000280.1 GCA_945952175.1 uncultured Phenylobacterium sp.
GGTGTCGACCCTCTGGGTCAGCAGCACATTGTAGCCCCGGCCGCGCTCGATCAGGCCGATCAACACCGAGGCCGGGGTCAGGGTCTCGGGGACCGGGGTGGGATAGGCCGGAGACAGGTCGAAGTCCGAGCTCGCCCGCGCGCCCTCGCGCTCCTCCAGCGGGTCCAGGTGGCGGACGATCCAGTCGCGAAGCTCGGCGGAGGCGACGTCGGCGCTCGCGGGGCTCACAGGACGTGGGCTCCGGCCGGCCCGACCGGGAACCAGGCGCCGTTCGAGGCGACGCCCAGGCGCGGGCCGTCCGGCGTGTCGCGTTCCTCGGCCAGCTCGACCAATTCGTAGAACACCGGCCGCGCGATCAGCGCCTCCAGGCCGCGGCGCACGTGCAGATAGGGTCTCGGCTCGCCGGTCTCAGCGTCCATCTCGACGCGGATCTCGTTCTCCGGCCCGGCCTCGACCTCGTCGCCGACGTTGGTCAGGAACTTCAGGGTCTCGCCCTCGCGGTCGACTCGCACGGCGATGAACGGCGCGTCCTCCACCGTGATCCGCATCTTCTCGACCGGCGTCACCAGGTGGAAACCGTCGGGGTCCTTGCGCAGCACCGTCGAGAACAGCCGCACCAGGGCCTCGCGTCCGATCGGCGTGCCCTCGTGGAACCACAGCCCGTCCTTCTTGATGACGATGTCGATGTCGCCGCAATGGGCGGGGTTCCACAGATGCACGGGCGGCAAGCCTCGCCCCGGCGCCTGTTTCGCGGCCGCGATCACCCCCTCCAGTCCCGGTTTCGACTCCGACATGCCGATAAGCTAGGCGCGCCGACCGGCCGGCTCAACCACGACGCAGGGTCAGGCGCCATCCCGGCGAAGCCGGCTTCAATTCCACAACGGCGATCTTGACGGTCCCGGCCCTTTCGGACGCGGCGATCTTCGAAAATGCGCAGGGATTGCAAGGGGGGTCCTTCTGCGGGTTTCAAAGGGCCACTTGTGCGGCGTCCAATCCAAAACGCCTTGTCGCAATAGAACAAAACAAGTACACACACCCCATGCCAACAACGCAATATATCGTCAAGATTCAGGACTGGGACTGGCCTCTCCACGTCGGAATTAAGCCACGCATCCCCATTGAGGACCGCGATCCTGAAGGGGATCTGCTATGCGTTCGAACCTTAACGATCGAGGCGATCATCGTTGCGCCGGAATTGCATCACGCCAAGTCTATGATCGTGGGACTAACGCCCTTGCCACGCGAGGTTATCATCGATGATGGCATAGAGCGGGTCGTGAGCCGCCTTTACCGGCATCCCGACGAACGGGACGGTCCGGGCTTCTACACGCGACTGTTCTTGCCGGAAGACACGCTACCGAACGTGCTTTTCTGCCTCAGCGCAAAATGGCGCAGCATTAGCATTTGGATTGATGAAGAAACCGAGCCCGGCTCCGTCGAACACTTCGCATTCTCGGGAGACGGGGTGTCGGATCAAACATTCTAGCCGCTCCACGACCTCATGGGCGGCGACCTCCTCTGGTTTCCAGGGAAGGAAAGTTCAATCTGCCGTCAATTGGAAGACAGTTTGCATAACGTTTGGAGGCCGTATCGCGACAAATAGCAATGTCGCTGGGGGACCGCAGGTTTCCACAAATCTGGCTGTCAGACGCATATTGCTGGTGGCATTCCTCCTTGTCGCCCCGATGGGGGCGAGAACCGCCCTCGCCGCCGCTCGCCCCGCCGGAGCGCGGGCTGTAGGTGGGCGGAAGCGGCAACTGGCCGCCAAGGGGCGGCAGTGTTCCGGGCGTGTAGCCATGACAACTCGCACAGCCTTGCGGCGACCAATAGTTCCAGAAACCACGCGCCGGCGCTGCAACCTGAATCTGCAGGCCCGCAAGGTCGGTGGAAGGCGCAGTGACCGGGCGAGCGCTTGGGTCCCGTAGCGCCTTGCCGCCAGATTGCGAAAAGAAGGCACCGTAGGCCTGCTTCGCCGCAGCCGCTCGCTCGGCTTCGATTTCAGCGGGGGTCCGCGAGTACCATCGTCTGAGGCCCTCGCCTTGCAGGCGCGCAGGATCGATCTGACCAAGGGTCATTCACGCTCTCATCTTGTTGATTGTGGCGCGCAGGCGCGCGTGCGCAGCCAACGGCCGCGGCGTTCATTCGAAATGGCTTGCGTGGTCTTGGTGCGGAGCCTTGTCCGCTACAGGCGGAGGGCCCGGCGCAGTGTGCGACGCCTGCCGACGGTATCAGGAGGTGATGGCCGCGTCAAGAACAAATCATGAACAAACGTCCGGCCGCCTAGCTGGCGCTAGGTCGCGCGCCCACGAGCGGTGGCTCGCGCCGAAGTCTGAGGGCCGCTTGCGCGGCTTCTCACGCCCTAAGTACGAACCGTCGCTGCAAGAGTCGGAGTGTCAGGCGGTCACTGGGCCGGATAGCGGCGCCGTCGCGCCCCAGGCCAGGACCCGGCGTTGGTCGACCGGACCGGGCAGCCGCACGGCGGCGGTGTGGTCGTTGGAGAAGCCGAACCGGCCGAAATAGGGCATGTCGCCCACCAGCAGCACGAGCGAGCAGCCGGAGGCCTGGGCGGCCTCGCAGGCGCGGGCCACCAGCACCGCGCCGGTTCCGTGCTTGCGCTGGTCCGCCTCGACCGCGATCGGGCCGAGGAAGAAGGCCGGCGCGCCGCCGATGTGGATCTTCCACATGCGCACCGATCCCACCAGCCGCTCGCCCTCCCAGGCGCAGAACGACAGGTCGGGCCGGAACTCCGCCATCTCGCGCACGCGCTCGGAGGCCTTGGCGAAGCGGCCGGGGCCGAAGGCGTGCTCCAGCAGGGCCTCGATCTTGGCGTCGGCGGCGGATTGTTCGGAACGGATGTCGGGCGCCTGGGGCGCGGACGTCTGGGCGATCATGGGAAGGGTCTTCTAGAGGCGGATGGCGACGATCCCGCGACCGTGCTCGGTCCCGGGGCGGAAGGTCAGGCGGCGCGGCTGGCGCGCCCGGTTCGTCGCAGTTCCCGCATGGGAGAAGACCCGGCGTTGTCGGAGGCCGCGCACATAAGGCCAAGCCGGCGGCGCGTCAATGACACCCACCGACGTCATGGCCGGGCTTGTCCCGGCCACCCATACACGCGAGAGGAGACGATCACGCGCCGCGCACGCCCTGGGAACGCCCAACGATCGGTGATCTTGGATGGCCGGGACGGGCACGGCCATGACGATCGAGAATATTTTCAGAGCCAGTTGCGCGGCCAGGCCCGGCCCAGCGGCCGCACCTCGCGCGGCAGAAGGCCCTTCTTCTTCATCCGCGCCGGCGTCAGCGCGGCGAGCGCCTGCACGGGCTCGACCCCCTTCACCGGGCTGGAGGCGATGCCGCCGATCAGGCTGGCGGCGTCGATGGCGGTCCATTCGGCCTTGGCGCGGTCCTCGTGGCCGACGGCGAAGAAGTGGCGCACCGGCGCGGCCTCGCCGCTCAGCTCCACCATCACCCCGATCACCCAGCCCGACATGGCGTCCTCCCCGGCCCGCCCTGCATGCAGGGATTCGCTTGCCAAGCCGCCATGTGGAGCCGACCTTCGCGGGCCACAAGGGAGCGAACGCCATGTCTCGGATCGAGGTCGTCGAATACACCGATTGCGTCTGCTCGACGGCCTGGGGCGCCGAGCCGCTGCTGCGCCGGTTGGACTGGCGGCACGGCCACCACCTGACCTGGCGCAAGGTGATGGGCGGCCTGGTGGGCGACGCCTCGACCGGCAAGGAGGGCTGGGACCGGGTGAGCGCGGCCGAGCCGATGCGCGCCTACTGGAAGCGGGTCTGGCGGCTGACCGACATGCCCTATCCCAACCCGATGCAGCTGATGCTCCAGTCCACCGATCCGGCCGGCGCGGCGGTGAAGGCGGCCGAGCTTCAAGGCCAGGAAATCGCCCATGCGGTCCTGCGCCGCTTCCGCGAGCAGATCTTCGTCTTCGGGATCGGCCCCCAGACGCCCGACGAGTTCGAGGCGGCCACTCAGGGCGTCCCCGGCCTCGACCAGGCCCGCTGGCGCGCCGACCAGGCCCGGCCCGAGGTCGCCGCCGCCTATCGCGCCGACTGGCAGGAGACGCGCGAGCCGAACGATTATGTGCGCCGTCTCAAGCACGACAGCCCGATGAACGGCGAGCTGAAGCATTCCGAGGGGCATGATCGCTACGCCCTGCCCACCCTGATCTTCCGCGGCGCCAGGGGCGACGTCACCGTCGCCGGCTGGGTTCCCTACGAGGACTACGAGGCGGGCCTGGAAGCCGCCCTTCCAGGCGTCACGGCCGATCCGCGACCCGACCCGACGCCGGAGCAGGCCTTCGCCCGCTGGCCCGTCCTGACCGCCAAGGAGCTCGCCGTGCTCTGCGGCGAGGAGGCCCGGCCGCCGGCCGGCGTGGTCGCCCATGACTGGGGCGATGGCCTGGTCTATTTCACCGCCGCCGACGCCGCGGCGCGCGGGTTGAAGGCCAGGGCCAACGCCTGACGCGCGCTCGCGCCGGCGTCGCGCCCGGGGGCTGCGGGTCGTCGACGCGGCCCGCTCTTAGCCGCCGGCGGCCTCGACCTTGGTCGCGGCCTGGACGATGACGTTGTAGATGATCGTCTGGGCGTCCTTGAAGATGGCGATCAGGGCGAGGCTCAGCACGCCCACGATGATGCCGTATTCGACCGCGGTGGCGCCGGTCTCGTCGGACCAGAACCGGCTCAAATGAGGTCGCGCAACCACGCCACGAGCGGCGCGTCCGCGGGGGGCATCGGATAGTCCCCGAGCTTGGAAGGTTTCACCCATGCGAGCGCCGCGTGCTCCTTGGCGGTGACGACGCCATCCCAGCGCCTGCATAGGTAGAGTGGCATAATGAGGTGAAAGGACTCATAACCGTGGCTGGCGAAAACGAAGGGCGCTAGGCAAGCCTCGGTGACGGCGATCCCCAGCTCCTCCTCGAGCTCGCGGATCAGGCAGGCCTCCGGCGTCTCGCCGGCCTCAACCTTGCCACCCGGGAATTCCCAGAGACCCGCCAGTTGCTTGCCCTCCGGCCGCTGGCAGATGAGCACGCGGCCATCGACATCGATCAGGGCGGCGGCGGCGACGAACAGCATGGGTTTGGGATCGGCCATGCCGGTTCCTTCGCAGGTCCAGCCGATTGCGCAAGGCCCGGCGCTAGCGGGAATTAAGTTGCGGGCTCAAGCTGGTAAGCGCCTGATGCCGCGGCGCCGCGCCGATGGGTGAGCGCGGCCCATCCTTGCGGGAGGGTGAGATGGCCTATCAGGGAAGCTGCTTCTGCGGCGCGGTGGCGATCGAGGTTTCGGGCGATCCGGAGGGCATGGGCTATTGCCACTGCGCCTCCTGCCGATCGTGGTCCGGAGGGCCGGTGAACGCCTTCAGCCTGTGGAAGCCCGAGGCGGTGAAGGTGACCAAGGGCGGCGAGCATATCGCCATGTACCAGAAGACCGAGGTGAGCCAGCGCCAGTACTGCACGAAGTGCGGCGGCCATCTGATGACCAACCATCCGCCCCTGGGCCTGGTCGACGTGTTCGCCGCGACCATTCCGGGCCTCGCCTTCGCGCCCGGCCTGCATGTGAACTACCAGGAGACCGTGCTGCCGATGAAGGACGGCCTGCCGAAGATGAAGGACTTCCCGGCGGAGTTCGGCGGGTCCGGGGAGACGATGGCCGAGTAGAAGACTCCAACCACGAACCACACGAACCCACACGAACGGGCTCTCATCTTCTCTTCCGCTCGTCCCGGCGTTCGCCGGGACGAGCGGAGTGGGTGTGGCCGCGTTCGTGTGGGTTCGTGTGGTTCGTGGTTCCTGTCCTACCGCGTCGGCCGCCGAACCAAGCTTGCGAGGTAAGGCGCGGTCAGGGCCGGGATCAGACCGGCCATGTGGCCGAGGCCGGGCATGACC
>CAMFHW010000281.1 GCA_945952175.1 uncultured Phenylobacterium sp.
GGCTGATCGCCAGGCAGATGGCGGTGGCGATCAGATAGAGGAATAGACGCTTGTTGGAGACGCCCGGATCCAGGGCCCAGCGTGTCGTCGCCGAGAACCAGCAGAACAACAGCACCAGCGGCCATAGCCGCAGCAGCGCCTCGACCAGCACCGCGCGGCGGAACCAGAGGATCGGCGCGGCCGCCCCGAACAGGGCCAGCCAGATGAAACGGTTGATCGGCGAAACCACGGCCGAGCCGGTGTCGGGATCGAGGGTCACCTCGTGCTGGTACGGGTTCGGCCCGATCAGCATGTAGAGCAGCATGGCCACAAGGATCGCCGCGCCCCACAGCCACAGCGCCCGGTCGGCGAAGGCGGTCCGGTCGGCGCGGCGCTCGGCCTGGCCGGCGCGCCAGTCGTCCAGGATCCGGATACGGGCGGCGTCAGGCGGCATCGAGCTGAGGGCGGCGGCCGCCCAGGCGGATGGCGAGCACGTCGGCGAGGCCGAGGCCCAGGCCGAACAGGCCGCGTACGAGATAACGCTTCCAGAGCCTGCCGGGCTCGCGCTGCAGCCGGTAGAGCCAGACGAGGCCGGATTGCTCCATCCAATCAGGCGCCACGTCGATACGGCCGGTCACCACCTGGATCGACGAGCCGATGCACAGGCCCACGCCGGTGGCGCGGCCGTCGGCGATGATGTGCTGGCAGAACTTCTCGGACTGCGGCGGGCCCATGGCCACGAAGACGAAGCGGCCCGGATGGGTGGCGACGAACGCCACCGCCTCGCGCACCGCCTCCGGCTGATGGATGAAGCCCATGGGCGGATTGTGGTGCGCCACCTGCGTCAGGCCGTACTTGGCGACCAGGCCCTCGATCACGTCGGGCATGCCGCCGACGATGGTGATCGGATCGTCCTTGCCGATCACCTCCTGGAACAGGCGGTCGACCACATAGGCGCCCGGCGCGAACTTCAGGTCGAGACCAGCCAGCCAGGCGGCCCGGCCCAGGATGCGGCTGTCATTGGTGCTGATCCAGCAGGTGTCGCCACATTGCCGGAACAGGTCGTCCTGGCGGCGCAGATAGGCGTGTTCCGCATTGGGGGTGACGAAGGCCACGAACGGCGCGCCGGGATCGCGGCCAGCCAGGGCGCCCACGGTTTCATCGACGCTCATCGGCGTGAAACGCAAACCGGCGAATCTGACCGCCGGAAACCCGCCGCCGGTTGTCTTCACACCGCTTGTCAACGGGTTCGCCATATAAGCCGAGGTCCTTGGGGCGCAGTCTCTTGCTGAACGGTATGAGCCATAGCATCGGTTTACGTCCGGTTCTCGCCGGCGGTCGCGACGTGACCTTCGAACTCGCGGTCAAGCGGGCGATGGACCTTGCGATCTCGGCCGGACTGCTTGTCGTGCTGTCGCCTTTGCTGGCCGCTATCGCGCTCGGCGTGGCGCTGAGTTCGCCCGGCCCTGTGCTCTATACCTGCCACTGGGTGGGCCGCGACGGCCGCCGGTTCGACGGCTGGAAGTTCCGCACCATGGTCCAGAACGCCGACGCCATGGAAGCCGAGCTGATGGCGCACAACGAGATGACCGGCCCGGCCTTCAAGATGAGCCGAGACCCGCGCGTGACCCCGTTCGGCCGCCTGCTGCGCAAGTTCAGCCTGGATGAGCTGCCCCAGCTTTGGAACGTGCTGAAGGGCGACATCAGCCTGGTCGGCCCGCGCGCGCCGCGCGAGCACGAATATGCTCAGTTCACGGACTTCCAGAAGCTGAAGCTGTCGGTCCAGCCTGGCATCACCTGCCTGTGGCAGGTCGAGGGCCGCCACCGGATCAGCGACTACGACCGCTGGGTCGAGCTCGACCTCGACTATATCCGCCGCTGGTCGCTGTGGCTGGACATCCAGATCCTGGCCAAGACCGCCGTGGTGGTGGTGAGGGGGACCGGCGTATGAGCCCCGCCATCAGCGTGGTCGTGCTGAGCTACGACCGGGTCCACCTCCTGAAGCGCACCCTGACCGAGGGCCTGAAGCAGGTCCTGGCCGAGGGCTACGAGTTCATCATCGTCGACAACCATCCCGACCAGCTGGCGCGCGAGATGGTCGGGGGCCTGGCCGCCCAGGGCGCGCCGGTCACCTATCTGGCCGACGCACGCCGCAACATCTCGATCGTCCGCAACATCGGGATCAAGGCCGCCAAGGGCCGCTATGTCGCCTTCATCGACGACGACGAGGCGCCGGACGCGGGCTGGCTGGCCGAACTCCACGCCTGCCTGGAGCGCACCGGGGCGGACGCCGCCTTCGGCCCCAAGCTGCCGCTGTTTGAGGCCGGCCACGCGCCGGACTGGGACCCGGAGGCCTGGCTCTACACCCTCGATTTCCGCATGCCGGCCGACGCCACGATCGAGATGTTCGGCCGCCTCCGTCGCAAGGGCAAAGGCCTGGGCAGCGGCAACGCCGCCTTCCGGGTCGCAACCTGCTTCGACACGGCCGAGCCGTTCAGCGTGGCGTTCGGCGACGCCAATGGCGAGGACACCCAGCTGCTGTTCCGCTTGGCCCTGGCCGGCAAGCGCTTCGTCTGGTGCCCGACCGCCATCGTCCGCGAGTTCATCGAGACCGACCGCACCAAGCCCGAATATATGGTCACCCGCATGAAGCGCGGCTCGCAGCACTATGCGGCCTCGCGGATCAACACCAGCGGCACGCCGGGCGTCACCCGGCTGAAGGTCATGGCGCTCGGCCTGGCGCAGTTCGGGGTCCATCTGGGGCTGTTCGTGGCCAGCGGCGAGTTCCTGGGCCGGCGGCGGTTCGAGCATCGCATCGGCATGGCCAAGGGCCTGGGCAAGCTGACCTATCGGGCGCCGATCGGCTTCATCGACGAGAAGGCGGCGTGACCGACGTCTCGGTCGTCATCGCCACCTATGACCGGCCGGCCCTGCTGGCCGAGACCCTGGCCTCCTGCCTCGCGCAGCGGAACCGGCTGGGCCAAGCCCGCGAGATCGTGGTGGTCGACAACCACCCGTCGGAAAACGGCCGGCCGGTCGTCGAGACCTTGGCCGCCAAGGCCGCATGGCCGATCCACTACGTCGCCGACCCGGTTCGCAACATGTCGGCCTTGCGCAACCGCGGCTTCGCGGAAGCGGCCGGCCGCTGGGTGGCGTTCGTCGACGACGACGAGGTGGCCGATCCCGCCTGGCTCGACGAGCTTCTGGGCGCCGCGATCGGGACCGGCGCCGACATCGCCGTCGGCCCGCGCCTGGCGCGCTTCGCCGGCCCGCCGCCGGCCTGGGACCCCCAGGCCGCCCAGTTCGCCCGCGACCTTCATCTGCCCGACCGCACCCTGCTCGACCTGACGGCCGCGGACGGCAAGCCCCGCTACGGGCTCGGCACCGGCAATTCGGCCTTCGACACCACGACCTGCTTTCCGGGGGGCGACCCACCGATGCGCCTGGAGTTCGGCGACGCGGGCGGCGAGGACGCCGAGCTGTTCGTCCGCCTGCACCGCCAGGGTCGCAAGATCGTCTGGGCCGCAAAGGCCTTCGTCACCGAGACGGTGCCCGAACACCGCACCAAGGCGGCCTATCGCCTGGTCCGCATCCGCCGCGAGACCCAGCACTATGTGACGATCTATCTGGACGCGACGCCCAACAAGGGTCCGGTCTGGGCGCTGCTCACCCTGAAGGGCCTCGTCCAGCTCGCCGCCGGTTTCGCCCTGGCGCTCTGCACCGCCGAATTCGGGTCCGAGCGGCGCATCGCCGGACGGGTGCTGATGGCCCATGGACTGGGCAAGCTGACCTGGCGGCGCCCTGTCGGCTACATTCCCGAACCGACGTTTTCCTAACTTGCCCTATTTTTCGCCTGTGGGGTGAATCCGGGGCACTCACGGCGACGCTTGGGGCGAAGTTGCTTCTCTTGGCAAAGGTTAAGCTCTAGTGAACAAGCCAAGCCATGAATGGCGGGGGTCGGTTTACTATGTTGCATCGCTTCAATGTCGCGGAGAACGCGACCGAACTCAATTTGGGTAGCCGTCTAAAACTGTTCGGCGACGGAGCAACGCTCGCCGATTTCTCGCGGCTGCACAGCGAAGGCCTGGTCACCGGGTTCACCACGAACCCCAGCCTGATGCGCCGCGCCGGCGTCACCCACTATGAAGCCTTCGCCCGCGAACTGCTGGCCATCATCCCGGACATGCCGATCTCCTTCGAGGTGATCGCCGACGAGTTTGAGGAGATGGGCCGTCAGGCCGAGCTGATCTCGTCCTGGGGCGAGAACGTCTATGTGAAGATCCCGATCACCAACACGCGGCGCGAGTCCAGCCTGCCTCTGGTGAAGGCGCTGTCGGCCAAGGGCGTGAAGGTCAATGTCACGGCCATCCTGACCCTCGAGCAGGTGGCCGAGACGGTCGAGGCCCTGCACCCCGAAACCCCGGCGGTGATCTCCGTCTTCGCCGGCCGGATCGCCGACACCGGCATCGATCCCATGCCCATCATGCGCGCCGCCGTGGCCATGGCCGCGCGCCGGCCCAACGCCGAGGTGCTGTGGGCGTCGGTGCGCGAGGTGCTCAACGTCTACCAGGCCGAGGAATGCGGCTGCCACATCATCACGGCCACGCCCGAGGTGCTGAAGAAGCTCGACATGGCCGGCAAGGATCTCGCCGACCTTTCGGCCGAGACGGTGGTGATGTTCGAGCAGGACGCGCGGGCCGCGGGCTACCAGCTCTAGGGCCCATCCCCGGAGCCGCCTGATGACCACCGCCCTCGTCCTCGCCGCCGGGCTGGGCAGCCGCATTCGCGATGTGGCCGGCGGCCTGCCCAAGCCGCTGATGCCGTTCGGCGGCGCCCCGATCCTGGCGCACAACCTGCGTTGGCTGGCCGCCTCGGGCGTGACCCTGGCCTGGATCAACCTGCACTATGGCGCGGACCTGATCCGCGATCGGATCGGCGACGGCTCGGCCTTCGGGCTCTCGATCCGTTACGTCTACGAACCCGAGCTGCTGGGCACCGCCGGGGCGCTCGGCAACATCGGAGCCGAGATCACCGAGACGAGCCTGGTGGTCTATGGCGACAGCGTCGTGCGCTTCGATCTCGACGCCCTCTGGGCCCGACATCGCGCCCTGGGCGCCGAGGCGACCGTGGCCCTGTTCGACCAGGATCGCCACCTGAACACCGGTATCGCCGGCGGCCGGGTCCGGGTCGCGGCCGACGGGACCATCGCCGAGTTCGTTGAGGGCGCGGGCGCCGCGGCCCTGTCGAGCCTGGTCAATGCCGGGGTCTATGCGGTGGAGCCCAGCCTGCTAGACCTGATCCCGCCGGGTCGGCTGGTCGATTTCGGCCGCGAGGTCTTCCCGGCCATGCTGGGCCAGGACCGCAAGCTCGCCGCCCACGTCATCGACCCGCAAGGGGTCTGCCTCGGCCTCGACACGCCCGAGAGCCACGCCGCGGGCCAGCGCCTGCTGGCCGAGGGCCGGCTGGTGCTGGCATGAGGCCCGCCGTCTTCCTCGATCGCGACGGGGTGCTCAACCGCATCGTCGAGCGCGACGGCAAGCCCGCCTCGCCGCGCACGCCGGACGAGCTGGTGCTGGTGGACGACGCCGTCCAGGCGCTGGCCGACCTCAAGATCCTCGGCCTGCCGCTGTTCGTGGTGACCAACCAGCCCGACGTCCGCCGCGGGCTGATGAGCGACGATGCGCTCGACGCCATCCACGCCAAGCTGGCCGCCAGCCTGCCGGTCGACGAGATCGCCGCCTGCCGGCACGACAACGCCGACGCCTGCGCCTGCCGCAAGCCCAAGCCCGGCCTGCTCACCGATCTCGCCGCCCGCCACGGCGCGGATCTGTCGGCCTCGTGGATGATCGGCGACCAGGATCGCGACATCGAATGCGGTCGCGCAGCCGGCTGCGCGACCATATTGCTGGCG
>CAMFHW010000282.1 GCA_945952175.1 uncultured Phenylobacterium sp.
GCGGAACCTCGGTCCCGTCGTCGCGGATGAGGGTGAAGCTGGTGCCGGCCTTGGCGACCTCGGCCTCGTGCAGCGGGATGTCCTGGAAATAGGTCCCGTTCTCGCCGGCGGGTTTCAGGCCGGCGGCCTTGAAGCGGTCGGCGACCAGCTGGGCGGCGCGGTCATAGGCGGGGGAGGCGACATCGCGGCCCTCCATGTCGTCGCCGGCCAGGGCTTCGGTCGCATGCCACCAGGCCCGGGTGTCAGGATCCTTGATCTCCTTGTCGCGCGGGTGGGCCGGCGCCGCGAGGGCCGGAGCGGCGAGGAGGGTCAACAGCGAGGCGAGGGCGATGACGCGCGGGGAGATTCTGGGCATGGCGAGCGTGACTATCGACGCCTCAGCGTCCGGCGCAAGACGCCCCGACTTTACCGTACGGATAATGGACGGACGCCCTGGCCTGGGTCAGACTGGGCCCATGCCCGACGATTTGACGCTCAGCCACCCGCTCGACGCCGCCCTGCGCCTGGAGGCCCTTGGAGAGGGGCGTTTCCGGGGCCGCACCTCGCCCGCCTACTGGAACATGGCCGGACCGTTCGGCGGGATCACCGGGGCCCTGATGCTGAAGGCCGTGCTGGATCATCCGCAGCGGCGCGGCCGGCCGGTGGCCCTGACGGTGAATTTCTGCGGCGCGGTCGCGGAGGGGGAGTTCCAGATCGCCGTCAGCCTGATGCGTGACGGCAAGTCGACCCAGCACTGGAACGTCGAGATGCGGCAGGAGGGCCGGGGCGTGGCGACCACCGCCAGCGCCGTAACGGGGGCCGAGCGCGAGACCTGGGTCCACCAGGCGGCGACGCCGCCGGTCGTGCCGCGGCCGGAGGCGCTGGCGCGGATGGACCTGACCGGGCGCACGGGCTGGCTGCACCAGTACGAGATGCGCTACGCGACCGGCGAGCCTCGGTGGACGCCGCGCACCGTGCCGGAGGTGCGCAGCGGGCTTTCGCAGATGTGGGTGCGCGACGTGCCGAACCGGCCGCTGGACTATCCGGCGCTGGCGGCGCTGAGCGACAGCTTCATCATCCGCCTGCTGGTGGTGCGTGGCGACCTGCCGCCCGTGGCCACGGCGACGCTCACCACCTATTTCCTCGCCAACCCGGCCGGGCTCGAGCGGCAGGGCGCGGGCTACCTGCTGGGCGTGGCCGACACCAAGGCCTTCCAGCACGGCTTCCACGACCAGTCCGCCGAACTCTGGAGCGAGGACGGCGAACTGCTGGCGGTCTCGCACCAGGTGGTGTGGTTCAAGCAGTAGCTCGGCGCATTCCTCTCCCCCTGCAGGGGGAGAGGTTAGGTGAGGGGGCTGGCGCTTCCGAAAGAACCCTCACCTTACCTCTCCCGCCTCGCGGGAGAAGAAGCGGCTGCGCCGCTTCGGCCCCTCAGAGCCAATCGAGGCCCGACCGGCCGCGCAGGATCGCCTCGGCCTCGTCGGTGTGCTTGGCGCCGTCGCGCGGGTGGAGCACCAGCGGGGGCAGCAGGCGCAGCGGCGCCTTGCCGGTCTTGACCGCGCGCACCAGGACCCGCTTGGCCGGCGCGTCGGCATGGGGGTGGATCGGGCGCACCTGGAACGAGCCGCACTTGGGCGCCAGCAGGGCCAGCAGGTCGGCGAGGCGTTCGGCCTGGTGGACGATCGTCAGGCTCCCGCCCTCGCGCACCGACTTGGACAGGAATCCGGTCCAGGCGGCGATCCCGTCGTCGGCCATCCAGGCCTCGCGCTTGGCCGGATGGGGCGCGCGCAATGTCGCAGGGTCATCGAAGAACGGCGGGTTGGAGATGGCGGCGTCGAAGGGCGCGAGACCCAGGCGCGAGAACGGCGAGGCGATGTCGGCCTCCAGGATCTCGACGCGGTCGGCGAGGCCGTTGGCCCGGGCGTTGTGGCGGGCGAGGGCGGCGGCTCCGGCGTTCCGTTCGACGCCGGTGAAGCGCACGTTCGGCCGGCGAAAGGCCGCGGCCAGCAAGGCCCCGCCGGCGCCGCAGCCGGCCTCGATCACCCGCGCCCCCTCCGGCGCGTCGCACGCGGCCGCCAGCAGGGCCGCGTCCAGCCCCGCGCGATAGCCCTTGGCCGGCTGGGCCAGGGTCAGGCGGCCGTCCAGCAGGCGGTCCTGCGTATGGGTCTGCGGATCTGGCGGGGCGTCGGTGGGCGTCATCGATCCTTGCGGAGCCCCGTCCGCGCCTTGTGCATTCCTTGACCGTGCCTTATCGCGTCCGCATTGTCCCCCGCAAACGGCGCGCTCCCCCAGACGCCGTTCCGAAGACAGGAGTCCTCGTGGACGCAGCCAGCGCCGCGGTCGCCCGCAAACCGGTATCCATCGACGGCTTGCTGGTCCTCGCGCGCCCGGACATGGCGGGCGTCGACGCACTCATCCGCGACCGGATGCAGAGCCCCGTGGCGGTGATCCCGGCGCTCGCCGAGCACCTGATCGGCGGGTCGGCCAAGCGGCTGCGACCGCTGCTGACCATCGCCGCGGCACGCCTGGCCGGGGCGCGCGACGACGCCTGCCTGAAGCTGGCCGCCGCGGTCGAGTTCATCCACACCGCGACCCTGCTGCACGACGATGTGGTCGATTCCTCCGAGCTGCGCCGCGGCAAGGTGGCGGCCCACCTGATCTGGGGCGCCCCGGCCAGCGTGCTGGTGGGCGACTTCCTGTTCGCCCGTTCGTTCGAGCTGATGGTCGAGGCGGGCTCGATGGCGGCGCTGGAGGTGCTGGCCCGGGCCAGCCGGGTGATTTCCGAGGGCGAGGTGCTGCAACTGACGCGCGCCCACGACCTGAACCTGCCGCAGGAAACCTATCTGGAGATCATCCGGGCCAAGACCGCTGAGCTGTTCGCCGCCGCCGCCGAGGCGGGCGCGATCTCGGCCGGGGCCTCGGAGGCTCAGGGCAAGGCGCTGCGCCGCTTCGGCCAGGAGTTGGGCCTGGCGTTCCAGCTCGTCGACGACGCGCTCGACTATTCGGGCGAGAGCGCCGAGCTCGGCAAGAACCCCGGCGACGACTTCCGAGAAGGCAAGGCGACCCTGCCGCTGCTGCTGGCCATCGCCCGCACCGGCGCCGCCGAGAAGGCGTTCTGGGACCGCACGGTGGGCCGTCGCGAGCAGACCGAGGCCGACTTCACCCGCGCCCAGGCCCTGATCGCCGAGACCGGCGCCCTGGAGGCGACCCTGGGCCTGGCTACGGACTACGCCACCAGCGCCAAGGCCTGCCTGGCGGAATTCGGCGGCTCCAATTCCTGGCGCCCGGCCATGGAAGACCTGGCCGACTTCGCCGTCGCCCGGCGCAGCTAGGGCTTCGCAAGCGGGCGAACCTTTTCCAGCAGGGCCGCGAAGGTGCGGCCGGGCTCCTCGATCATCGGCAGGTGCGCCGAGTCCTCGAACCAGACGACCTCCTTCCGGGGCGCCTTGAGGCGGCCCATCCAGGCCTCCGCGATGGGGGCCGGGGCGGTATAGTCGTAGCGGCCGAGGAACAGGAAGGTCGGGACCTCCAGGCGGTTCAGGTCCTTCAGGCTGATCTCGGACAGTTGCGGCCACAGCACCTGGATCGAGAAGCCGCTGCCATCGTCCCAGGCCTTGCGGTCGGCGGCGGTGTATTCGGGCGAGAGCCGCGGAGCGTGGAAATAGAAGTCCGCGTCGTGGCGGTGAGCGGCCAGGCCGCCGTAATAGATCGACCAGCTCCGCTCGGTGGTCATCTTGTCGATGTCGAGGGGCCCCGTAGCGGTGGGATAGGGCTGCAGCGCCTCCAGTTCGCGGATCGCCTTCTCGTTCTTGTCCTTGCGCGCCTGCTCGAGGGTCCAGGCCAGCCCCAGCTTCTCGTTCTCGCGGAAGTCGATCACCTGACCCATGCCGATATAGGCGTAGAGCAGGTCGGGGCGCTTGGCGGCGACCGACAGGCCGACCACCGAGCCCCAGCTGTGGCCCATGACGAACACCTTGCGCTGGCCGTACTTCTTGCGCAGCAGGTCGATCAGCTCGATGGCGTCGTCCCGGTAGCGGTCCAGCGACATGGTGGGGGCCAGCGCCTTGGTGTCGTTCAGCGGAGAGGAGCGGCCGGCGGCGCGCTGGTCCCACTGGACGACGGTGAAATAGTCCTCCCACGGGCGTTGGAAGGCCCAGGCGACCGGCATCTCGACCGCGCCCGGCCCGCCATGGATGAACAGGATGATCGGGTTCGAACGATCGGCGCCGCGGACGTTCACCACTTGGCGTGCGCCGCCCAGGGTGACCTCGAAGGTCTCCTGCACGCCCTTGGGGTTCACGACCTTCTGGATGTCGGCGACGATGGCGCGGCCGGGCTCATAGGGATCCGGCGCCTGGGCGGCGGCGGTCGTGGCGAAGGCCAGGGCGAGGAGGACGGCGGCGATGCGGATCATGGTGGCCCCTTGGTCTGGCCCCCTGTCTAGGACGCGCCCGGCGCCGCCCGCAGCTTAAATATCGGCAAGCTCGCGCCGCAGCTCGTGCGACCAGGGCCGGCCCTCGACGGGGCCGAAGCCCTGGGCTTCCCAGAACCGCGCCGCGCCGGGATTGCCGGCATGGACGGTGAGCAGGGCGACGCTGTCCCAGGCCTCCTGGATCAGGGCGCTGGCCAGGGTCCGCGCGACGCCCCCCAGGCGGGCGCGGCGCGCGACATAGAGCCGGCGCATGCGGATAGCCGGCTCGGCGGTCGCTTCCGGCTCCAGGGTCATGCCGCCGATCCCCACGAGCTCGCCGCCGAGCATGGCGGCGAACAGGGCCTCGAACCGCGTCGAGCCGGTGGCCAGTTCTTCCGCCAGTCGGGCCATGTTGCGATGGCCCTCGGCGTCGGCCTCGGCGCGCAGGGCGTCGAAGCCGTCCGGCAGGTCCGTCTCGAGGCGGACGAGCTGCAGCATCAGCCCGGGTGGATCATGTTCTCCGGCCGCACCACCGCGTCGAACTCCTCGTTCGTCACGTAGCCGCCGCCGACGGCCTCCTCGCGCAGTGTGGTGCCGTTCTTGTGGGCGGTCTTGGCGATCTTGGCGGCCGCGTCGTAGCCGATCTTGGGCGCGAGCGCGGTGACCAGCATCAGCGAGCGCTCCAGCGCGGCCTTGATGTTGTCCTCTCGCGCCTCGATGCCGACCACGCAGTTGTCAGTGAAGGACACCGCGCTGTCGGCCAGCAGGCGGCAGGACTGCAGGAAGTTGTAGGCCATGACCGGGTTGAAGACATTGAGCTCGAAGTGGCCCGAGGCGCCGGCGAAGGTCATGGTGGCGTTGTTCCCGAACACCTGGGCGCAGACCATGGTCAGGGCCTCGCACTGGGTCGGATTGACCTTGCCCGGCATGATCGACGAACCCGGCTCGTTCTCTGGCAGCGAGAGCTCGCCCAGGCCAGAACGCGGGCCCGAGCCCAGGAAGCGGATGTCGTTGGCGATCTTGAACAGCCCGCCGGCCATGGTGTTGATCGCGCCGTGGCTGAAGACCATGGCGTCGTGGGCGGCCAGCGCCTCGAACTTGTTGGGCGCGGTCACGAAGGGCAGGTGGGTGATGGCGGCGATCTTCTTGGCCACCAGCTCGGCGAAGCCCACCGGGGCGTTCAGGCCGGTGCCGACGGCGGTGCCGCCCTGGGCCAGCTCATAGAGGCCGTAGAGCGTCTCCTTGATGCGCCGCACGCCGTTGGCGACCTGCTGCGAATAGCCCGAGAACTCCTGGCCGAGGGTCAGCGGCGTGGCGTCCTGGGTGTGGGTGCGGCCGATCTTGATGATGTGGTCGAACTGCTTGGTCTTGGCCTTCAGCGCCGCGTGCAGGTGCTCCAGGGCCGGCATCAGGGTCTTGGCGACCTCCTCGGCGGCGGCGATGTGCATGGCCGTCGGATAGGTGTCGTTCGACGACTGGCTCATATTGACGTGGTCGT
>CAMFHW010000283.1 GCA_945952175.1 uncultured Phenylobacterium sp.
GGCCGGGACCGTGACATTGCTGCTGGACTGTCCGCCCAACCAGCCGCACCGGGGCGAGATCGCCAAGCTGATGGTGCGGCCCTCCCATCGCGGGCGCGGAATCGCCACGGCCCTGATGCGGCGCGCCGAGGCGGAGGCCGTCGCCCAGGGGCGCACGCTCCTGGTGCTGGACACAGCCAGCGAGGACGGGGCGGCGGAGCTGTACGAAGGCCTGGGCTATCAGTTCGTCGGAGAGATCCCCGACTATGCGCTGAAGCCGCATGGGGGGCTGACGGGCACGCGGATCTATTTCAAGCGGATCGGGGCGTCGGGTTAGGTCGGCGAGCCCGTTAGCCCTTCCATCCTGACGTCATCGTCGGCCTTGTGGCTGCGATCCACAAGCGTCGGGCGTTGAAGCGCATCCCGGGGCGCGGAGATCATGCGCGGCCGGGACAAGCCCGGCCGTGACGTCGATACTTTGACCAGATCGCGCTGTGGGCTCAGGCTTGAATGCGCTGAAGGATCTCGTGGGGCGGGACGTGGTCGCCGAGGCGGGTGACCACCTGTTCGAGCTGGCCGGTGGCCATTTCCAGATCCTCGTCGAGCCATGTCCAAGGCAGGTTCACCACCACGCCGTCGGCGTCATAGCCGTGGGCGGTTTCGCCCCAGGCGCGGATGGAGATCACGCGGCCTGGCGCCTCGATCTGGAAACGCATGTCGCGCACGGCGTGCCGCGCGAAGGCGGACACATACTGCAGCACCGCTGGCCGATCTTTGGGGGCGATCATCGGAACATGGTCTTATGGAGTCCCGACAATTTGCCATGTCGTCCGCGAAGAGTCCAACCGGCATCATCTCAAATCGGGCGCGCACATCCGGTATTCGTCAGGATACGGAAGAATTCGGGGCGACCTGGTCAGGCTCTTCATCCCCGAATGCCTGGAGCGGTATAACATCCGTACTCGGACGATAGCCTTCCCCCAAGGCGAAGCTTGCAAATGCTGGCGCGGCGTCCCGCGTCGTTGACGCGCGGAGCCCCCGGGCGCATTCTGCGTCCATCGTTCACCGCGCCTCGCGGTGGGCCGCGGGAAATCAGTACCGCGGTGGATTGAGCGTCCTGCCGACGGCGGGGCGCATTCCGCCGCGGGGTCGTCATCTGGAGACGGCCATGCCGAAAGTCCCCTCGCTTTCTTCCGAACAGATCGAAACATTCTCGCGCGACGGCGTCCTACGCCTCGATGGCCTGTTGCGGCCGGGGGCGATCGGTCCCGCCCGCGAGGCGGTGCTGGGCCAGCTCGGCAGGCTCGGCCTGTGGGACGGCGCGAGATGGACGCTGCCGCAGGACGGGCGGCGCGTGAAGGTCGCGCGCGAGATCGGCCATCGCCATGCGGCGGTCGAAGCGCTGATCGAGGAGCCATCCATCCTGGCCCTGGTCGACGACCTGCTGGAGAGCCGGGCCTTCGACCGCGCGGTCTACAAGCGGCCGCAGATCCTGTTCTCCCTGCCCGACGCCCTGGCCTGGAGCCTGCCCGGCGGCTGGCACACCGACAGCCCGCGCCTGGCAAGCGGCGAACGGTTGGGCGTGCAGGTCTTCACCTTCCTCGAGCCCGTCGAGGCGCGGGGCGGCGGGACCGTGGTGGTGGCCGGCTCGCACCGGCTGCTCAACGACGGCAAGAGCCGCGTACCGCGGGAGGTGAACCGCGCCCTGCGGCAGGAGGCCTTCTTCCGGCCGCTCTACGGACAGGCGGGCGGGGCGGAGCTGCCGAGCGGATCGGTCGGCGAGGTTCCGCTGAGGGTGGTGGAGCTGACCGGCCAACCGGGCGACGTCTGGGTCATGGATCTGCGGGTCCTGCATGCGGCCGCCCCCAACGCGACCGACCGGCCCCGGGTGATGGTCACCCACCGCTTCTTGCGGGCGGACCTGATGGACGAGGTGGCCGCGGCCTATGGATGGGCCGTGGGCGCATTGCGAGACGGGGCCGCCGTGCGCTAGTCTGCGGGTCTCCATGGCCTCCCACACATCGAAGACCGTCATCTACGCCGCGCTTGCGGGCAATACCGCGATCGCCGCCACCAAGTTCGCCGCCGCCGCCCTCACCGGTAGCGCCGCCATGCTCAGCGAAGCGATCCATTCGGTGGTCGACACCGGAAACCAGCTCCTGCTGCTGTTCGGATTGCGGCGGGCCGCCAAGCCCGCGGATGCGCGCCATCCGTTCGGCTACGGGCTACAGCTCTATTTCTACACCTTCGTGGTGGCGGTGCTGATCTTCGGGGTCGGCGCGGTGGTCGCAGTGCTGCACGGCATCGAGAAGGTGCGCCATCCGGTCTCTGTGGAGCACGCCTGGATCAACTACCTGGTCCTCGGCCTGGGCATCCTGTTCGAGGGCGGCGTCTGGATCGTCGCCCTGCGCGCCTTCAACCAGCAGCGGGGCCGGCGCTCGATCATCGCCGAGATCCGCTCCAGCAAGGACCCGACGGTGTTCACCGTGCTGTTCGAGGATACCGCGGCGCTGACCGGCCTGGTGGTGGCGCTGCTGGGCGTGTTCCTGAGCGAGGCGCTGGACCTGCCGGTGATCGACGGGATCGCCTCCCTGGTCATTGGCGCGATCCTGGCGGTGACCGCCTTCTTCCTGGCCGCCGAGAGCCAGAGCCTGCTGACCGGCGAGGCGGCGACGCACGAGACCCGCGTCGGCATCAACCGGATCGCGCGCGCGGAGCCCGGGGTCATCGGCCTGAACCAGGCGCGGACCATGCACTTCGGGCCGAACGAGGTGCTGGTGGCCCTCAGCCTCGACTTCGATGACGCCCTGCCGGCCGGTGAGGTGGAGCGGATCGTGACGCGGATCGAGCAGAAGCTGCGCAAGGCCTATCCGGAGATCGGCCAGGTGTTCATCGAGGCTCAGAGCTTCGACGCCGACCGCCGCGGGGCGGCGGAGGCGGCCTAGGTCCACCAGGCAGGTAGGATTCATACCAGTAAGCGGTTTGGGCTTCTCAGGCGCGCGCCCGGGGTCGAGACTTCGTCCGCCATTTCCGGAGGCCGCACATGCCCATTCCCAGCCTTCGCGACCAGCGGGTGGTGATCCTCGGCGGCAGTTCCGGCATCGGCTTCGCGGTCGCCGAGTGCGCCGCGGCCGAGGGGGCGCGGGTCGTCATCGGCTCCAGCCGCCAGGCCAAGGTCGACACGGCGGTGGCGAAGCTCGGCCAAGCGGCGTCCGGCCACCCGGTCGACGTGCGGGACGAGGCGGGGCTCGCGGCCTTCTTCGGCGCGGTGGGCGCGTTCGACCACCTGGTGTTCACCGCCGGTGACTGGGGCGCGGGCGTGCGGCCCGGCCCGCTGGCGAGCCTCGACTTGGCGGCGGCGCAGGCGGCGCCCAATGTGCGGTTCTGGGGCGCGCTGGCGGCGGTGAAGCACGCCCAGCCGCATATCTCCCAGGCGGGGTCGATCACCCTGACCGACGGACTGCTGGCGCATCGGCCGATGAAGGGCTCGCCGCTCACGCCGGCCTTCGGCGGCGCGATCGAGCACCTGGTGGGCGGGCTGGCGATGGACCTGGCGCCGGTGCGGGTGAACACCGTCTGTCCGGGCCTGATCATGACCGAGGTGGTGCAGGAGTATCCGCCCGAGACGGTGACCCGCATGACCGCGGGCCAGCCGCTGCCGAGAGCCGGCGATCCGGCGGAGGCGGCGCAAGCCTATCTCTACCTGATGAAGGCCGGCTTCACGACCGGCCAGGTGATCGTTGTCGACGGTGGGCGGATGCTGGTCTGAGCCTCATGGGGACTGGATCGCCGTTCGCAGAAAGGCGTTCCTGTCCCTGAATATCCCGGCCGGGGACAGGAACGCTATTCCGTCTGGCCGGACGGCGACCCCGTGCCGGAATAGCGATCCAGTCCCCTGCGCGCCGCCGCCGTCCGGCAAAAAAGCCGCCTTTATCGGATCGAGTCCTGGACTAGGCTCCCCCAGGTACAGAGGAGTTCTCCATGCCGCACGTTCCGCCCTGGGATCAGCCGTTCCTGCCGCCCGCGCCGCCCTGGCAGGGGGCGAGCCAGGCCCTGCTGCGGGACGGATCCGACCCCTGGGTGACGGCGTTCGAGGCGGACGCCGACCACGACTTCAGCCCGAACTACGCCGACACGCGGATCTGGTTCGACCGGCTGGAGGCGGCGTCGCCGCTGATCCGGATCGAGGTGTTCGGGACCTCGCCGCAGGGGCGGCCGATCTATGCGGTCGTCGCCAGCAAGGACTTTCTTGGTGGCGAGGGGGCGAGGTTCGATCCGACCAAGCCCGTGCTCTATGCCCAGGCCGGCATCCATCCGGGCGAGATCGACGGCAAGGACGCCGGCATGATGCTGCTGCGCGACATCTGCTTCCACGGCAAGGACCACCTGCTGGACCGGGTGAACCTGATCCTGGCGCCGATCCTCAGCGTCGACGGGCACGAGCGGGCCTCGGCCTATTCGCGGCCGAACCAGAGGGGGCCGCGCATCCAGGGCTGGCGCAACACGGCGACCAACCAGAACCTGAACCGCGACTACATGAAGCTGGACCAGGCGGAGATGCGGGCGGTCCGAGGGCTGATCAACCGCTACAGGCCCGACCTCTATGTCGACATCCATGTGACCGATGGCATGGACTACCAGTACGACGTCACCTACGGCTACAACGGCGAGAACGGGACCTGGTGCCGCTCGCCGGCGATCGCGGCCTGGCTGGACGCCAGCTTCAAGCCGGCCATGAACCGGGTGCTGGAGGCCGAGGGGCACATCCCGGGCGAGCTGGTGTTCGGGCTCGACGAGGCCGATCCGCGGGCCGGGCTGTCGGACGGTGGACTGGGCGAGCGGTTCTCCAACGGCTGGGGCGCGGCGGCCCACATGCCGACGATCCTGATCGAGAACCACAGCCTGAAGCCGCATGTGCAGCGGGTGCTGGGGACCTATGTCTTCCTGGAGACGGCGCTGAAGCTGCTGGCGCAGGAGGGGGCGGGGCTGCGGAGCGCCGTCGTGTCCGACAAGGCGCTGCGGCCAGAGCTGGTGGCGGCCAATTTCGCGCCGGACCTGGAGCCCGTGGGCAAGCGGGCTTTCAAGGGCATCCGTTATGAGACCTATCAGAGCGCGGCGTCGGGCGGGACGGTGGTGCGCTGGCTGGGCGAGCCGGACCCCGAGCCCTGGGCGCTGGACTTCTTCGGCTCGCACCCGACCCTGCATTTCGACCGGCCGGCCGCCTATTGGGTTCCCGGCCACCGCGCAGATCTGATCGAGCGGCTGGCGTTGCACGGGGTGGAGATGGAGGCCGTCGCCGCGCCCACGGTGAAGCGCGTCGAGATGCTGCGGCTGAAGGAGGTGGCGATCGCCCGCGAGGCGGCCGAGGGCCATGTGGCGACCAAGCTCGGCGCCGTCGAAGTGGAGGTGCGCGACTGGACCTTTCATCCGGGCTCGGTGCGGGTCTCGACCGACCAGCCGCTGGGGGACGTGGCGATCCTGCTGCTGGAGCCGCAGTCGTCGGAGAGCTTCTTCGCCTGGGGCATGGTCCCGGAGGTGCTGACCCGGGTGGAATATATCGAGCCCTACGCCATCGCGCCGCTGGCCGAGGCGATGATGGTGGAAGATCCGGCGCTCAAGGCCGAGTTCGAGGCCAAGCTGGCGGCGGAGCCCGCCTTCGCGGCCGATCCGAACGCGCGGCTGGCCTGGTTCTACGAGCGGACGCCGTTCTACGACGATCAGTACCTGCTCTATCCGATCGGGCGGGAGCGGTAGAGACCTGGGCTGAAGCCGCGATTGGAAGGCGCCGTTCATTCCACCCGGCGTCATCGCCGGCCTTGTGCCGGCGGCCCATACGCGTCTGAGGTTCAGGTAAGTCCCTGATCGCGGAGATCATGGGGGGCCGGGACAAGCCCGGCC
>CAMFHW010000284.1 GCA_945952175.1 uncultured Phenylobacterium sp.
AGGTGGAGAGGGGTCATGTCGGCTCCTGTTGGTTCAGGGCCGCGGGTCTAACCCCCTATAACTGACACCCAATGTCAGGATTTATCGGCTAGGCTCGAAAAATGCGTGCGAGCCGCCTCCTCCAGATCCTGCTGTTGCTCCAGACCCGCGGCCGGATGACCGCCGAGGCCCTGGCCGGGGAATTCGAGGTCTCGGTGCGCACGGTCTATCGCGACGTCGACCAGCTCAGCGCCGCCGGCGTGCCGGTCTATGCGGATAGGGGCCGCAACGGTGGCTTCACCCTGCTGGACGGCTACCGCACCCGGCTGACCGGGCTCGACGCGGCGGAGGCGGAGAGCCTGTTCCTGGCCGGCCTGCCGGGCGCGGCCGAGGATCTCGGTTTCTCCGAGGCCCTGATCGGCGCACGCCTGAAGCTGCTGGCCGCCCTACCCGCGGAGAGCCGGGAGAGCGCCGAACGGATCGGCGCCCGCTTCCACCTCGATCCGATGGGCTGGTATCGCAGTTCCGAGACCGCCGACCTCCTGCCCGCCGTGGCCCAGGCGGTGTGGACCGCCCGGCGCATCCGGGTGCGCTACGAGAGCTGGAACGACACGGTCGACCGCGACCTTGCTCCGCTAGGCCTCGTGATGAAGGCCGGCGTCTGGTACCTGGTCGCCGCGGTCGGCGACGCGCCGCGCACCTACCGGCTGTCCAACATCCTCAGCCTGGAGCCCGGCGAGGCCTTCGTCCGCCCGCCGAACTTCGAGCTCTCGGCCTACTGGGCCGCGCAGAGCGTGCGGTTCGAGGAGAGCCTGATCCAGGGCGAGGCCCGGCTGAGCGCTACGGCCCGTGGGCTCAGGCGCCTGGCCGAGATCGGCTCGGCCCAGGCCCGCGCCGCGCGGGCGGCGGCGCCCGGCGAGGTCTTCACGATCCCCATCGAATCCATCGACCACGCCGCGGCCGAACTCCTGCGCTGCGGCGCGGACGTGGAGGTGTTGTCTCCGCCGGAGCTCCGCGCCCGCATGGCGGAACAGGCCCGCGCCCTATCGGCGATCTACGAGGCCTAGCGGCCCTTCCAGTTCGGCGCGCGCTTCTGGGCGAAGGCCATCGGCCCCTCCACGAAGTCCTCCGAGCGGAACAGGGCGGCGACCGCGGCGTAGCGGTTCTGGCCCTTGATGGCGGCCTCCAGGTTCGGCTCGTCCAGGCCCTTGAACACCGCCTCCTTCGAGGCCCGCACCGACATCGGCGACAGCTCGGCGATCTGGGCCGCCCAGCGGCGCGCCGCGTCCATCAGCTCGCCCGGCGCCACCACCTCGTTCACGAAGCCCAGCGCCTCGCCTTCCTTGGCCGAGACCCGGCGGCCGGTCAGAATCATGCCCAGCGCTCGCTTGGTCCCAATCGCCCGCGGAAGGCGATGCAGGCCGCCGGCCAGGGCCGCCAGACCCACCCGCGGCTCCGGCAGGGCGAAGACCGCAGCCTCCGAGGCCACGATGATGTCGCAGGCCAGCGCGATCTCGAACCCGCCGCCCATGGCGATGCCGTTCACCGCCGCGATCAGCGGCTTGTTGAGGTCGAAACGCGAGGTCAGTCCGGCGAATCCGGAGGGCGGGCTCTTCATGTCCCCGCCCGTGGCCTGGTGCTTCAGGTCGTTGCCCGCCGAGAAGGCTCGCTCGCCGGCGCCGGTGACGATGCCCACCCACTGCTCCGGGTCGGCGGCGAAGGCGTCGAACGCCTCGTGCAGCTCGAAGTGCGCCGGCGAATGCAGGGCGTTCATCACCTCGGGCCGGTTCAGGGTGAACACCGTGACCGGCCCCTCGCGTTCCACGCGGATGTACTCATAGGCCATCGGCCGTTCCTCCCTCTTGTGTTGCTCAGGACGCTGGCGGGGGCGCCGCAGCGTCCGTCAAGCGCGCCTCCAGCTGATCCATGGTGCGCAGGAACGCGGCTTCGAGATCGACCTCGTAGAGCCGCGCCAGCGTCATGACGCTCCACAGGCAGTCGGCGAGCTCGTGCGCCAGCCTGGCCGGCGCGTCCTCGATCCGGCGCACGCCCTCGGCCGCCAGCACCAACTTGGCGAGATCGCCCACGTCCCCCATGAAGCCGAGCGCCACCTCTTCCCGGCTCCAGGGCCGTCCGTGGCGCGCCGTCTCGAGCTGCGCATAGAGTTGGCGGACCCGCCAGGCTCGCTCTTCGAGGGCCTTGAGGTCCGCCATGTCCGCCTCAGCGCGCCTTCAGCCCGGCCGCGTAGCGCTTCCAGTTGTGCACGTAGTGCATGGAGCCGCCGACCATCGTCTGGGCCTGGGCCTCGGAGATCTCGCGCACCACCTTGCCCGGCGCGCCCATCACCAGCGAGTTGTCCGGAATCTCCTTGCCCTCGGTGATCAGGCAGTTGGCCCCGATCAGGCAGTTCTTTCCGATCTTCGCCCCGTTCAGGATGATCGAGCCGATGCCGACCAGCGAATTGTCGCCGATCGTGCAGCCGTGAAGCATCACCATGTGACCAACCGTCACGTTCGAACCGATGGTCAGCGGTGAGCCGGTGTCGGTGTGAAGTACAGAACCGTCCTGCACATTGGAGTTTTCGCCGATGACGATCGGATCGTTGTCGCCGCGAAGTGTCGCGCCCCACCAGACGGAGGCGTTTTTCTTCAGAATCACTTTGCCGATCACGGCCGCGTTCGGCGCGATCCAGTATTCGCCTTCTTCGGGCAATTCAGGGGCAACGTCGCCCAAGTTATAGACACTCATCCGTACACCCCGTTTCTTGAACTTAACGGCTTGCTTAACAGTTCATAAACCAAGCTAGGATCATCTTAGTCGGGCGATTCGAGGGGGCGATAGCCTCCCCGCATCCCGCCACGGCCGATTTTCGGCTGGCGGCGTCCCGCAGGACGGAGACGAGGGTGTCGCGTAGGGTGCTTGGGCGGGCATCTCCGCCAGGATTGCAGATCGCAGGCGAGCCGCCGGGCCGCGCACGACGCCGCTCCTATTCTTCCAATCTGTCGACCTCGAAGGGCGATCCATTGCGGACTCGCCCTTTTTTCATGCCCCTTAGGAGGCCTTGATGACCAAGCGAGCCCTGAAGCGACAGCTGCGCGAAGGCGCGTTCGACGCCACTCAGTTCGAGGACGAAGGGAAAATTCGTAGACTTCCGGTGGAGCGCGCTTGGTCTCCCCTGGCCCATCACAACGACGACCGCGAGCAGGGCTATCTCAAGACGATCAAGGCCAAGTCGGTCGGCCAGCAGGCCCTGATCGAGGCCATCGACGCCAAGAACCTGGTCATGGCGCTCGGTCCGGCCGGCACCGGCAAGACCTATCTGGCCATCGCCAAGGCCGTGGAGGCCCTGGAATCGGGCCGGGTCGGCCGTATCGTCCTGTCGCGGCCCGCGGTCGAGGCCGGCGAATCGATCGGCTTCCTGCCCGGCGAGATGGAGGACAAGCTCGCCCCCTATCTTCGCCCGCTCTACGACGCCCTGTCGGACCGCCTGTCCATGAAGCGGGTCCGGGCCCTGATGGCCGAGGGCGCCATCGAGATCGCGCCGGTCGGCTTCATGCGCGGCCGCACGCTGAACAACGCCTTCGTGGTCATCGACGAGGCGCAGAACTGCACCTACACCCAGCTCAAGATGCTGCTCACCCGCCTGGGCTGGCACTCGACCATGGTCGTCACCGGCGACCCCAACCAGTCCGACCTGCTGCCGGAACTCTCCGGCCTGGCCTCGGTGGCCGAGAAGTTCGAGGCGGTCAGCAATATCGCGGTGGTCCGCCTCGCCGATCGCGACATCGTCCGCCATCCGCTGGTGGCCGAAATGCTCGGCGTGCTCTAGACGACGCGTCCTTCGGCGGCCGTGTCGGCGACGCGGCCGCCGCTCACCTCGCACGCTCGTGACGCGAGGGGTGTTGCATTTGGTTGCAAATGTTGCATTGAGTTGCACAGGCAGCCAACGAACGGCGACACGCGAGACCAATCGGCATGGGCGACACCCCTTTCAGTGAAAAGCTGGAACTGGTGCTGAAGGTGTTTTCCATGAGCCGCGCCCAGCTCGCCTCGGCGTTGGCGGTGGACAAGTCGCTCGTGGGTCGTTGGGTGTCCGGGGCGGTCAACCCCTCGGCCCACAACATGGCCAACCTCACCCGCTTCGTCGCCGCGCGGCAGACGGGTTTCACCATGTTGGACTGGGACCACGAGATGGACGGCTTCGCCGCCATCTTCGGCGCCCATCGTCCAGGCCACGCCGCGCCCGCCAGCGAAGGCTATGACGGCCTGCCGCTGCCGGTCATGGACCAGATCCGCGCCGCCACCGCCGCGCGCGCCGCCGACGTGGAATGTTTCTTCAAGACGACCCGGCCGTCCCAGGCCTGGCCCGGGCGGTACCTGCACGACCAGGGCATGGTTCGCCTGGAGCCGACCGGGCTCCTGGAGATCCGCATGGGCGTGCGCGAGACCGCCTATCGCGGCTGGCTGATGCCCATGAACGGCCAGTTCTATTGCGTCGCCACCGACGGGGCGAGCGGCGCGATGATCTTCGCGGTCTTCTCGAACACGCCGCCCGGCAAGCTGCAGCGCCTGGACGGAATCATGGTCGGGCGTATCGAGGGCGTTATGCCGGGCATCGGCGCCTCGGCCATCGTCCTAGACCGGATCGGCGACCTGTCGGGAGACCGCGAGGCCGACGACAGGCGCTATCGCGAGCACCTTGGCCGCGATCCCCTGGCTCCGGAAGGCTCGGTCCCCGAGGAGGTCGTCGCGACTCTGTCCCGCGACTACGGCCCGACGGAACTGGCCAAGGGCGGCGA
Organism: uncultured Phenylobacterium sp.; assembly: GCA_945952175.1. GTDB lineage: Bacteria > Pseudomonadota > Alphaproteobacteria > Caulobacterales > Caulobacteraceae > Phenylobacterium. Next base: position 4,779 of record CAMFHW010000284.1, read on the forward strand.
GTGGCTGCTCAACATCCCCTTCCACCGCTCGCTGTCGCGCTCGATCGCGCCGCCCGAGCGGCCGAACGGCAATGGCCGGGCCGCCAGCGACGGCCCGCCTCACCAACGCCAGGATGTGGTCTAGGGCGCGCTACGCCGGACCTCTCACAACTTGGCGCGAGCTTGCCTTCTCCCCTTGCGGGAGAAGGCATGATGGCGGCTCGCGCGAGGACAGACCTACGGCAGGTCTTCCGCAAGGATGGCCATTTCGAACATGAACGAGCCGTCCTCGTCCTCGTCCTCGAAGACGACGCCCACGAACTCTTCGCCGATATAGACCTCGGCCGAATCCTTCTGCTTGGGTCGGGGGACCAGCGTGATCCGCGCATTGGCGAAGGTCCCACGCAGGTGGCCCTCGAGCTTGCGCATCATTCTCTCGTCCACGGTCAGGCTCCCAGGCAGTTCGACAAGGCCGGAACCTATAGCGCTTTCGGCGCGCGAGGAAACCGCCCGCGACCCTATTCCCTGGGGACGCCTGTCCGTGGCCGGCGAGCGCCCGCCTCAGATCACGTAGTCGTAGACCGCCTCGGCCAGCGTGTGGTCCATGCTGCGCGCCGGCTCCTCGCAGGTCGGGCAATTGACCAGCCGCGCCGGCACGCCGGCGGCCGTGCAGCCGGGCGGGACCGGCTTCAGCACCACCGAGCCCGAGGCGACCTTGGCGTAGTCGCCGATCTGGATGTTGCCCAGCACCTTGGCGCCGGCGCCCAGCAGCACGCCCTTGCCGATCTTCGGGTGCCGGTCGCCGCGCTCGGCGCCCGTGCCGCCCAGGGTCACGCCCTGCAGCATGGAGACGTCGTCGCCGATCACCGCGGTTTCGCCGATGACGATGCCGGTGCCGTGGTCGACGAACACGCCCTTGCCGATCTTGGTGGCCGGGTGGATGTCGACCTGGAAGACCTCGCTCATCCGGCTTTGCAGGTAGAGCGCGATCGTCTCGCGGCCCTGATGCCAGAGCCAATGGGCCACGCGCTGGGTCTGCAGCGCCTGGAAGCCCTTGAAGAACAGGAACGGCTGGACATAGCCCTTGCAGGCCGGGTCGCGCTCGAACAC
>CAMFHW010000285.1 GCA_945952175.1 uncultured Phenylobacterium sp.
CGCCGAAGCGGGATGGCTCAAGTGTTCTGCGTCGATTGAGTTCGGTTTTAGAGGCCCAGGACCATCTTGGCGATGATGTTCCGCTGGATCTCGTTGGAGCCGCCATAGATCGAGGTCTTGCGGCCGTTGAAATAGTGGCCGGCGGTCTCGAGCGAGTGCAGCGGACCGACGCCCGAATTGTGCCCGCTCTCGCCCAGGAACGGCGCGCCGTAGTGGCCGGCGGCCTCCAGGGCCAGTTCCTGCAGGCGCTGCTGGATCTCGGTGCCCTTGATCTTGAGGATCGAGCTTTCCGGGCCCGGGCCCTTGCCGCTGCTTTCGCCGGCCAGGGTACGGAGTTCGGTGAACTCCAGCGCCGTCAGGTCGATCTCCAGCTCGGCCACCTTGCGCTTGAAGAAGGCGTCGGCCAGCAGGGCGCCGCCGGCGTCCGACAGCTCGGTCGAGGCCATCTGGCGCACCCGCTCCAGGCCGCGCTTGGAGCGCGCCACGCCGGCGATGCCCGAACGCTCGTGCGCCAGCAGCGCCTTGGCGCAGGTCCAGCCCTGGTTCTCGTGGAAGATGCGGTTCTCGACCGGCACCTTCACATTGTCGAGGAAGACGTCGTTGACCTCATGGCCGCCTTCCAGGGTCGTGATCCGGCGGACCTCGATGCCCGGGGTCTTCATGTCGATCAGCAGGAAGGAGATGCCCGACTGCGGCTTCGAATTGGGGTCGGTGCGGACCAGGAAGAAGCCCCAGTCGGCATGTTGTCCGAGCGTCGTCCACGTCTTTTGGCCGTTGACGATGTAGTATTCCTTGCCGTCATCGCCCGTAATGCGCTCGGCCTTGGTCTTCAGAGAAGCGAGATCGGACCCGGCGCCCGGCTCCGAATACCCCTGGCACCACCAGATCTTGCCGTCGCGGATGTCCGGCAGGAACTTCTCTTTCTGTTCCTGGGTGCCGAAAGTGTAGATCACCGGCGCCAGCATGGCGACCCCGAACGGCAGGATGCCGATGGTGTCGGCCCGCGCCTGCTCTTCCGACCAGATGTACTTCTGGGTGGGCGTCCACTCGGCGCCGCCGAACTCCTTCGGCCAGGACGGCGTCGACCAGCCCTTCTTGGCCAGGATACGATGCCAGGAGAGATAGTCTTCCTTCGACAGGGTCTCGCCGCGCTCCTGCTTTTCGCGGAGCGCCTTCGGATAGTTTTCGGCGATGAAGCGGCGCGCCTCCTCGCGGAACGCGTTGTCTTCGGGCGAAAAGTCGAGGTTCATGGCGAGGCTCCCTGGCGCTTCCGCTTACAGCGTATGGCGTGCGGCGCGGACCATAGGGGAAGCCTCCAGCCTTGGGAAGATGACGCTTACGTCAACGTCAACTAACTTGAGCGTTACCGCGGCATCTTGAACTGCATGGGCACGCGGATCCGGCCGCCCCTGATCCGGCGATCGTCGGGCTGGACGTGGTAGCCCTTGGCCAGCTTCAGGGCGAAGGCGCCGACATTGGCGTTGGCCGGGCTCTCGGAGACCACCTTGCAGTCGCGCAGCCAGCCCTGGCGCGTGACCCGGCAATCGATCAGCGCCTTGCCCTGGTGGTCGGCCGGCGGCGTGGCGGCCAGCGCGAGCGCGAGGAAGATCATGCGGGGCTCCTGAAAGAAACGGTCATGGCGCGAACCTCCGCCTTGCGCCAGTCGTTCCTTGCCTTGCGCGCGTCCTCAGCGCACCCCATCACCGGAAAGCCATGCCGCGCATCCTCACCTACAATGTCCATCGCTGCGTCGGGACCGATCGGCGGCTGGACGTGGGCCGGATCGCCGACGTGATTGCGAGCCTCGAGCCGGACGTCGTGGCGCTTCAGGAGCTCGACGTCGGCCGCGCCCGCACCGGCGGCGTCGACCAGGCCCACGAGATCGCGCGCCGGCTGGACATGGCCTTCCACTTTCACGCCGCCATGACGGTCGAGGAGGAACTCTATGGCGACGCCATCCTCACCCGCTGCCCGGAGCGGCTGATCCAGGTCGGCCCCCTGCCCGGCTATCCGCGCGTGCCGGGGCTGGAGCCGCCCGGCGCCCTATGGCTCGCCGTCGAGATCGGGGGTCAGGAGGTGCAGGTGATCAACACCCATCTGGGCCTAGTGCCGCGCGAGCAGCAGATCCAGGCGGCGTTCCTGGCCGGCCCGGCGTGGCTCGGCCATCCGCATCGGACGGGACCGACCATCCTGCTCGGCGACTTCAACGCCACCGCCAGTTCCGTGGTCTATCGCACCCTTGCCAGTCGCCTGGCCGGCGCCCGCGCGCTCGCGCCGGTGCGCAGGCCGACCTCGACCTTTCCCTCCGCTTTGCCAGTGCTGCGCATCGACCACCTGTTCGTGAGCCCGGAGATCGAGGTCCGCGACGTCAGCGCGCCGTTCATGCCGCTGACCCGCCTCGCCTCCGACCACCTGCCCCTGGTGATGGACTTCGCCGTCAGGCCCGCCGCCCCTGCGGGCGGTTGAGCGGATCCTTCCAGTCGCGCGACTGGAACATGCCGCCCTCGCCCAGCGCGCGCGCTTCTTCGTAGAGGCGCTCGCGCCGCCGGCCGATCCGCCAGGAGTCCGAGACATTGACCGGGTCGCCCAGGTGGCAGGCGGCGATGAACTCCCCGAACGGCGTCAGCTTCATCGGCAGGATCGGCGCCAGGCGGCCCGCGCGGTTCAGATGGTCGATGGCCGGGATCAGACCGCCCAGCTCGATCCGCGCCTTGGCGACCGCATCGCCGGTCTGGCCCATGAAATGACCGATGGCCCGGTCGCGGAAGGCGGCGACGGCCAGCCGCGCCTCATCGGTCGTCGCCTCGACCGCCAGCTCGCACTCGGTGTCGAAGCCGCCGGAGCGGTTGTTGAGATTGGCCGACCCGACGCGCGCGATCGTGTCGTCGAACACCGCGACCTTCGAGTGGACGATGATGTTGGTCCCCCCCGAGGTGGTGGGATGGAAGGCGCGAAGCCGACCGAAGATGTCCGCCGCGCGCAGCCGCCACAGCATGTTCGATCGCGCCCGGTCCATGGTCAGCTGGTCGAACCAGGAGGGGCTCTGGCCGGTCGAGACCAGCACGACCTCCGGCCCGTCGGCCTCTCCCAGCCGCGTCGCCAGCGCCTCGGCGATCAGCGGCGAGGCGAAATACTGGTTCTCCAGATAGATCGTCTCGCGCGCCGCCATGATCGAGGCATGGGTCAGCCGCCGGATCTCCTCCACCGCCTCATAGCCATGCCAGGCCGGCTCGGTGCGGGCGATGCCGATGTCGACGTCCTTCAGATGGGCCGGCAGGTGGGCCGGCCAGGGATCATGCTCCGACGGCGGCTGGAGCGGGATCGCCTCGCCGGTGGCGCGCCGCCAGCGCTCGCTGGCCAGTTCGGCCAGGGCATGGGCCGCTTCCCCGTCCACCAGCATCATCACCTCGTGCCGGGGCGCATGGCATTCGTGGTCGGGCATGATCCGCCGCCGGTCGGTGTCCAGATGGGCGGGCGTGTCCCAGCGGTCGACGCAGATGTCGCCGCTGCCGCAGAAGGCGACCGCGTCGTCGATCAGCAGCACCTTCTGGTGATGGCAGGCGCCCATGGGCACCTGATCGTCCAGCAGGAACTGGACCGCAGTGTCCGCGAACCACTTGCGGGCCCGATGGGGGAAGAACTCCTGGCTGGCGCTGATCGGCAGGGCGGACTTCCAGATCAGGAGCCGGATCTCCAGCTCGGGCCTGGCGCGCGAGAGCTCGATCAGGATGCGCCCCACCTCGTCCGGATCGTCCGGCGTCTCCTCGCCGTCCGGGAACAGCCGCGAGCGCGGATCGAAGCTCCAGCCCAGCAGGGTGATCGACCGGCGCGCCTTGCGCAGGGTTTCGAAAACGGCGGTGAAATAGGCCTCGGTGTCGACGATGAAGGCGGCGCGGCGGGCGCGGGCGAGGCGCCAGCAGGTGTCGCCCGGGATCAAGACGCTCATACGCTTCCGCCAGGAGCCTTCGACCCGACATGGCCGACGCTGGAAGAAAGCCCATGGTCAAGCCCGGTTCCAGCGCCGGAAGGGCCCCGGCGCAAAAAAGGCGGCGCGCCGGGGGCTTCCGGACGCGCCGCAGGAGAGCCTGAAGGGCTGCGTAGAGGGGAGCCAGGGGAGGCTCAGCCCTTGTAGGCTTGGCAGGGTCCGTTGAGTTCCTCGTTGCTCTTGCCGGCGCGTTCGGCCCGCTTGGCTTCCTTCTTGCCGCGGGCTTCTTCCTCGGAGCCGCGCTGGACCACGAACAGGTCCCGGCTGCGCGCCTCGGTCTTCAGATAGGCGTCGAGGGCGGAGGTGTCGGCGGCGAGGCCGGCGGCCAGGCCGCGGCAGCGGCTGGCCTTCAGATAGTCGAGGTCGGTGGCGCGATCGGCGGCGATGGCGGAGCCGGCGGTCAGGGCGGCGGCGGCGGCGATCGCGAGGGGGGCGAGGCGCATAACGTGTTCTCCCGTGGACTGGAACGACCGGGAAACTGCTCGCGAAAACTCTGCTTCTCAAATGAATATTCGGACATATACTGTATTGTAATGTTGAATAGTTGACATAATGCTAGATGATTACTCGCACGACATAAACGGCTTGTAATGTTCGGCGCCCCAAGCCACATGCCGCGCATGGCCCAGCTCCCCCAGCTCGACAAGGACGGCGTCAACGCCCTGCTGATGAAGGCCTTTCCCCAGGCGCGCCCGGAGGACCTGGCCCTGGCCCATGAGGTGGGCCCCGGCCGCGTGCTGGTGATCCGCCCCTATCCGGGCGACGGCGCCCTGCGCCCTGGCGGCGTGATCTCGGGGCCCAACCTGATGGCGATCGCCGACACCGCCGCCTACACCCTGGTCCTGGCCCATATCGGCGAGCAGCTGATGGCGGTGACCAGCTCGCTGACCATGAACTTCCTGCGCGGCGCGGTCCCCGGCGACATCCATGCCGAGGCGACCATGCTGCGCCTCGGCCGCCGGATCGCCGTGTGCGACGTGCGGATCTGGACCGAGAGCCCGGACCGGCTGGCGGCCCAGGCCACGGTGACCTACGCTATCCCCTCATGAGCGCCCTGCCCGACCGCCCGCCCCCGCCCATCAAGACGCCCTGCGTCAAGGTCTGCGTCGTCGACGGCGAGAGCGGCCTTTGCATGGGATGCTACCGCAAGCTCAACGAGGTGGCCGGCTGGGCGCGGCTGACCGACGACGAGCGCGACGGGATCCTGGCCGAGCTGCCCGGCCGCCGCGCCCTGATCCGCCCCGAAAAGCTGGCCATGTTCCGCTAGGCGATGAGCCGCTTCTGGAGCCCGCTCGCCCACGGCCTGAAGCCCTACGTCCCGGGCGAACAGCCGCGCCTGCCCGACCTGGTCAAGCTGAACACCAACGAGAGCCCGCTGGGGCCTTCGCCCAAGGCGCTGGAGGCGATCCGCGCCGAAGCGGCGGACAGCCTGAGGCTCTATCCGGACCCGCAATCGACCGCCCTGCGCCAGGCGCTCGCCGCCTATCACGGCGTCGCGGTCGACCAGGTCTTCGTCGGCAACGGCTCCGACGAGGTTTTGGCCCACGCCTTCGCGGCGTTGCTGAACCAGGACGGTCCGCTGCTGTTCCCGGACATCACCTACAGCTTCTACCCGGTCTATTGCCGCCTGTTCGGCATCGCCTTCGAGACCGTGCCGCTGGACGACGGCCTTTTCGTGCGGGCCGCCGACTACCGCCGCCCAAGCGGGGCGATCATCCTGGCCAATCCCAATGCGCCGACTGGCGTGGCGCTCGGCCGCGCCGAGATCGCGGCCCTGGCGGCCGAGCATCCCGACGGGCCGGTGGTGATCGACGAGGCCTATGTCGACTTCGGCGCGGAGACCGCCATCCCCCTGATCGGCGACCATCCCAACC
>CAMFHW010000286.1 GCA_945952175.1 uncultured Phenylobacterium sp.
GCGCGCCTGGAGTTCAGGTTGTCCGGACAAGGTCTTGGCGCGCATCTCGAAATTGGCGTCGACGAAGCCCTTGGACAGGTAGGGCGCGGCGTGGTCGGCGACGCTGAAGGCCAGCCAGGCCTGCAGGACGGGCACCGGGGTCTTGGCGTAGATCGCCGTCAGCTTCGGGAAGGCGGTCTTCTCGCCGACGATCACCTTGGAGGTCTTGGACAGCTGGGCGCCACGCATGAAGCCCGCCCAGTCGAAGCCCGGCGCGTAGGGCGCCAGTTCCGCCAGGGTCATGGGATTGTAGACCTTGTCCGGGTCGCGCTGCTCGGCCTTGGCCCAGCTCGCCCGGGCGATCTCGGTCTCCAGGGCGACGATGGCGGCGGCGTTTCCCTTCGGGTCGGGCCAGCCGGACAGGGCCAGTATCTGTTCGACATAGGCCAGGTACTTGGCCTTCTGCGGCGCGAACGAGGCCTCGAGATAGTAGTCGCGGTCGGGCAGGCCGAGGCCGGCCTGGTTCACGAACACCGCATAGCGGGTCGGGTCCTTCGGGTCGGCGTCGATGAAGACGCTGAACAGGGCGCTCTGGAAATCGTCGACGCTGTGGCCCATCAGGCCGGCCAGCTTGGCGCGGTTGTCGGCGGCGCGGATCGCCGCCAGGCCGGTCGCTAGCGGCTTGCCGCCCAGGGCCTCGATGCGGCTCTCGTCCATGAAGGCCTTGTAGAAGGCGCCGATCTTGCCCTCGGTGGTGGTCGGCGCGTGTGGCGCGGTCTTGGCCGAGTCTTCCAGCAGGGCATGGACGCGGGCCTCGGCCAGGTCGGTCATCTTCAGCCGCAGGGAGACGCCGGGCTTGTCGGAGGGGATCGCGTTGCGGTCGAGCCAGGCGCCGTTGGCGTAGCGGAAGAAGCTGTCGCCGGGCTTGGTCGCCAGGTCGCGGCCTTCGGAGTCGAAGCCCCACGCCCCGTAATGGAGCTCGGTCGCCGCTGCCTGGGCGTGGGCCGCGCCCGCCAGCGCCAGGGTGAGGGCCGTGGTCAGGAACAGCCGCCGCATCATCGATATGCCTCCCTCGGCGCCCGTTTCGGCGCACCGCGCAGGATTGTGCGAACCGGACGCCCCAGGCAAGGTTTCGGCCCCGACCCTCCGACAAGGCGCGCCCGATGCCCGAAGCCATCCTCGAACCCGACCTGCCGATCGTCGATCCGCATCATCACCTGTGGGATCGGCCGGCGGCGCTGCTGGCGGCCCTGCCGCCGCCGAAGCACGGCTTCGACCATGTTATCCGCAAGGTTCCGCGCTACCTGCTGGACGAGTTGCTGGCCGACATGAAGGCCGGGCACAACATCGTGGCCACGGTCTATATGGAGTGCGGCTCGTTCTATAAGGCCAGCGCCGAGCCGCACATGAAGTGCGTCGGCGAGACCGAGGCCGTGAACGGTTTCGCCGCCATCGGCGCCAGCAACCTCTATGGCGAGATCCGCCCCTGCGCCGGCATCGTCGGCACGGTGGATCTGACCCGCGGAGAGGCGGCGCGCGAAGTGCTGGAGGCGCATATCGCCGCCGGCGGCGGCCGGTTCCGCGGCGTACGCCAGAGCGCCTCGGCCGATGCCGATCCGGAGGTGCTGGGCCCGCTGCATCGGCGGGGACCGGGCCTCTACCTGGAGCAAGGCTTCCGCAAGGGCTTCGCCCAGCTCGCGCCGCTCGGCCTCAGCTTCGACGCCTGGATGCTGGAGCCGCAGCTGCCCGACCTGATCGATCTGGCCCGCGCCTTTCCGGACACCACGATCGTTCTCGATCACGTTGGCACGCCGCTGGGCCTCGGCGCCTATCAGGGCCGCCGCGAGGAGCGGTTCGGCGTCTGGCGCGACAACATCCGCGAGCTCGCCAAGTCGCCGAAGGTGAACGTGAAACTGGGCGGGCTGGCCATGGTGTTCCCGAACTTCCCGTCCTTCATGTCGGACCCGCCGGCGCCGTCCGAGCAACTGGCGGCGGAGTGGAAGCCCTATGTCGAGACCTGCATCGAGGCGTTTGGCGCCGAGCGCTGCATGTTCGAGAGCAACTTCCCGGTCGATATCGGCAGCTGCGACTACGCCACGCTCTGGAACGCCTTCAAGCACCTGGCCAAGGGCGCCTCGGCCGCCGAGAAGACCGCGCTCTTCAGCGGCACGGCGACCAAGGTCTACAAGCTTGATCTGAGCTGAGCCTGTTCCTCTCCCCCGCCCGCGGGGGAGAGGTTAGGTGAGGGGGCCTGGGCCGTCCCGCTGCGCCCTCGCCGCCAAAAAGAACCCTCACCTTACCTCTCCCGCCTTGCGGGAGAGGAACGCCTGCGGCGTTCGGTGCGGCCGAGATCAATACCGCCAGCTTTTCAGATCCGCGCCGGGCGGTGCGGACTTCTCGATGCGGTCGAGGATCTTGGGCAGGTACATGAAGTTGTAGTGCAGCCGGCTATAGGCGTTGGGCGTGTTGGGATCGCCGTTCCAGCAATGCTCGTCCTTGGCGCCATAGGCGACCTCGCCGCCATAGGCCGGGTCCTTCAGGCCGTTCAACATCTCCTCGGTGTAGAACACCGCGTCGGTCAGGAAATAGTTGTCGCCGCGCCCGACATAGATGTGGACCTTGCCGGCCAGCTTCGGCCCCAGCGTCTTCCAGTCGCGCTGCATGATGTAGGAAAGGTCGTAGTTCTCGCGCCAATAGGCGGCGACCTTGGGGTCGATGTCGCCGCTGACCTTGTCGAAGATCGGGGCCGGATAGCCGTCGGCGCCGCGCGGGCCGAACACCGCCTGCCAGATGTCGTACTGGCCGCCGGAGCGGCTCTTGTCGCCCAGGGCGAGCTCCAGATAGTTGGAATCCCGCTGGGTCGCGAAGGTCTCGCCCAGATAGTTGCGGATCGCCGGTCGCTCGACCGAGGCCGCCTGGCCCTGCAGGGCGTAGGCGTTCTTGTCCTTGTAAAGGTTGATCACCGTATAGGCGCGGAAGTCGATCGGGTCGGGGCAGGCGGCGAAGGCGCCGTTGTACATGTCCGGATAGAAGACCTGGGTGGCCAGCGCCTCCCAGCCGCCGGTCGAGCCGCCATAGGTGAAGCGCGCCCAGCCCTGGGCGAGGCCGCGGAAGCGCTTCTCGACCTCGGGGATCAGCTCGTAATTGATGGCGTCGCCATAGGGCCCGAGATTGGCCGAGTTCACCGCATAGCTGTCGTCGAAATACGGGTTGGCGTGGTCGATCTCGATGACCAGGAAGCGGGGGAAGTCCTTCGACGTCCAGCGCTTGTAGAAGTCGTAGGCCTGCTGCTGCTGGATGCGGTTGTAGCCCGCCAGGTGGAAGCGCTCGGAATAGTCGGGCTTCAGGTCCGGATCGGGCGGGGTGGTGCGGAAGTTCGAAATGTCGTTCGGAAAGTGGCCGTGGAAGACCATCAGCGGATAGTGCGCGTCCGGATGGGCCTCGAATCCTTCGGGCAGCAGGATGTGGGCGCCCAGATAGACCGGCCGGCCCCAGAACTTCGACAGTCGTTCGCTCTTGATGCGGATGTGCTTGATGTAGGGCGTGTCGGCCTTCGGCGTGATCGGGCCGATCTTGTTGGCGAGGCTGAGCGCGATCGGCTTCGGATGGGCCGGGTCGATCGTCACCTTGATCGGCGTCGAATAGAGGTTGCCCGGCTTGCTGGCCCACTGCTGGCCTTCGCCCATGTCGGGCGGCAGCTTGATCACCGCCCCATCGGCGCGGTGATAGGTTTCGTAGCGGTTCAGCACCGCCTGGACGGTATATTCGCCGGCCTTGAGGTTCGCGAGGTTGCGCGCCGGCCAGCCGAAGGTCGCCGCGCCGCCGAGGGTCACCGCCTGGCCGGGCTTCAGCCCGTCGACGGTCTGGCCGAAGACGAAGGGATTGCGCAACGCGCTTTCCGGGGTGACCTGCCCGCGCGGCTCGCTCTGCGGATCCTTCGAGAAGATCAGGATCACACGGCCGTCCAACGCCTTGGCCTCGGCCGAGGCCGGGAAGCTGACACTCACCGCCGGCCCCGCGGCCTGGGCCGCGCCCGCGGCCAGCACCGCCGCCGCCAATCCTCCGAACAAGCCCCTCAGCATCGACCCCTCCCTGAACCGTTCGCCAGGTTCGCGTGACGCGGGGAGGGGCGCAAGACTTGGCTGCCGTGAAGTCAGGCGCGCTAGTCGTCTTGCCCTAGGGGCTCAAAGAACCCACGCTCGAACCACACAGAAGAAGCAGGCGAGGACACGCGATGGCGATCGATTTTGACATTCCGGAAGAGGCCAAGGCCATCCGCAACAAGGTGCGCCAGTGGGTGCATGACGAGTGCATCCCCGCAGAGAAGCGGATCACGGACGAGGCGTCCTTCAAGTCGGTCCTGGCCGAGCTGCGCGCCAAGGCCCGCGCCCAGGGCTTCTGGTGCCCCTTCATCCCCAAGGAATATGGCGGCATGGGCCTGGGCCCGCTGGCCAACGCCCTGGTGCAGATGGAGCTGGGCGAAAGCCACCTCGGCGCCCTGTCGATGAACAGCCAGGGGCCGGACGACGCCACTATGCTGACCCTGCTGGCGCATGGCACCGAGTTCCAGAAGGAGAAGTACCTCAAGCCGCTGCTGAACGGCGAGAAGCGCGTCTGCTACTCGATGACCGAGAAGGCCGCGGGCGCCGACGCCACCGGCATGCAGACCCGCGCGGTGAAGGACGGCAACGAGAACTACGTCCTGAACGGCGAGAAGTGGTTCTCGTCGGCCGCCAGCGCCGCGGACATCGCCGTCGTCATGGCCATGACCGACCCTGAGGCGCCGCGCCACCAGCGCTATTCGACCTTCATCGTCGAGCTGCCGAACCCCGGCTACGTGATCAAGCGCGACATCGAGACCATGGCGGTCCACGGCCCGCTGTCCTCGGTGATGGGCGGCGGCCACTCGGAGATCGAGATCAAGGACCTGGTGGTTCCGGCCGAGAACCTGCTGGGCGGCGAGGGCCAGGGCTTCAACATGGGCCAGCATCGCCTGGCCTACGGCCGCCTGCGCCACGGCATGCACAACGTCGCCATGGCCCAGCGCGCGCTCGACCTGGCCGCCGCGCACGTCACCAAGCGCGAGACCTTCGGCAAGCTGCTGTCGGAGCGCCAGGGCGTCCAGTGGATGCTCGCCGACTGCGCCAGCGAGCTCTACATGGCCCGGCTCATGCTGCTGCACATCGCCTACAAGGCGGAGAAGGGCATGGACCTGCGGCAGGAGAACTCCATCGCCAAGGTCTTCCTGGCCCACATGGTGCACAAGGTGGTCGACACGGCGATCCAGCTGCATGGGGCGTTGGGCTACAGCCGCGATACGCCGCTGGCGGCCTGGTACACCCACATCCGCTCGCAACGCCTGGTCGACGGGCCGGACGAGGTGCACCGCTGGACGGTGGGCCGCAACGTGATCAAGGCCTACCAGCAGCATGGCACCACCGCCTCTGCGGCGGGCGGCGACTTGCTCTAGGGGAACGGGGGGCTCGGCCTTCGGGCCGGGCCTTCAATGCCTGTCGGGGGCGTCCGAGGCCGGCGGCGGCGCGTCGTCCGCGGCCGCGGCGGGCTGCGACTCCGCCGGGAATTCCCGGGTCTCCGGCATGGCCTTCGGCACCAGGATGCCGTCCTCCTCGCGCGGCTTGGCGCGGGGCGGTCCGCCCATGTCGGCCATGCGGCGGGCCAGTACGACCAGCAGGACGATGGCCGCCAACAGCAGGGCCGCGCCGGTCAGAGATTTCCAGGTGGTCTTGCCGAGGCCGGGGACGGTCACCTCGCCGCCATCCGGCGGGGCGGAAGGCGACGGGGTCGCCGAGGGCGTAGGCGTGGTCGACGGCGACGCGGATGGAGATGGCGCGGCCGCCGGCTTCAGGGGCACGCGC
>CAMFHW010000287.1 GCA_945952175.1 uncultured Phenylobacterium sp.
GAAGCTCGCGCCAGCGACTTCCTCCGCCGCCGCCCGAGCCTTCGCGTCCTCGAGCATGGGCCGGGAGATATCCAGACCGGTCGCCGTTCCACCGAGCGCGACGGCGCGGGCCAGGGCCAGGGTGGTCTGGCCGCTGCCGCAGCCGACATCCAGCACCCGCTCGCCGGCCTGGGGCGCCAACGCCGCCTGGGCGGCGAGGCCGAGCGGTTCGAGTTGGGCGTCCATCCGCGCCTGCAGCGCCGCCCAGGTTTCGCCCGCGCCGGCGTTCCAGTAGGCGATCTGGTCGTCGTTGCCGCCGCTCATAGCGGGGCGCACGCGGTTTCGAGCCAAGCCCTGATATCGGGCTCGACGCGCGGCCCCACCTCGGCCAGGACGCGGGCGTGGTAGGCGTCCAGCTGGGCGCGCTCCTCCGCCGTAAGCATCTCAGCCACGATCAGGCGGCGGTCGATCGGCGCCAGCGTCAGGGTCTCGAAGCCCAGCATCGGCCGCTCGCCGCCCGCGATCGGTGCGGCCTCGGTCACGTACTGCAGGTTCTCGATCCGGATGCCGTAGGCGCCTTCCTTGTAGTAGCCGGGCTCGTTGGACAGGATCATGCCCGGCCGCAGGGCCACGAAGTTCGGCGCCTTGGCGATCCGCTGCGGGCCTTCGTGGACGCCCAGATAGCTGCCGACGCCGTGGCCGGTGCCGTGATCGTAGTCGAGGCCCTGAGCCCACAGCGGCGCACGGGCCAGGACGTCGAGCGCCGAGCCCGTCGTCCCGGCGGGGAAACGGACCCGGCTCAGCGCCAGGTGGCCCTTCAGCACCAGGGTGAAGCGCTCGCGCATCTCGGCGCTTGGCTCGCCGATGGCGACGGTGCGGGTGACGTCGGTGGTGCCGTCCAGGTACTGCGCGCCCGAGTCCACCAAGAGCAGCGAGCCGGTCTCGGTCTTCTTGTTGAGCCGCAGGGTCGGACGGTAGTGGACGATGGCGCCGTTCGAGGCGGCCCCGGCGATGGTGTCGAACGACAGGTCCTTCAGCGCGCCCGTGGCCTCGCGGAAGCCCTCCAGCCGGGTCACCACCTCGACCTCGTCGGGCAGGCTGGTCTGTGCGTCCGTGGCCAGCCAATGGAGGAAGCGCGCCAGGGCCGCGCCGTCGCGGCGGTGGGCTTCGGTGGTGCCGGCGATCTCGACCGTGTTCTTGCAGGCCCGCGGCAGGGCGCAGGGATCGTCGCCCCGCACCACCTCGGCGCCCGCCTCGCGCAGCGCCTCGAAGTACCAGGCCGAGGACTGGGCCGGATCGACCAGCACCCGCTTGCCCTTCAGCTCGGCGAGCGCGCCCGCCAGGTCGTCCGGCGTCTCCAGCCGCACCTGGTTGCCCAGCCAGGCCGGCAGGGCCTCGGTGACCTTGGCCGGGTCGAGGAACAGCCGCGCCGTGCCGTCCCGGTTCAGGATCGCCTGGCCCAGCGGCAGGGGCGAGCGGATCACGTCGCCGCCGCGCACATTGAACAGCCAGGCGATGGAGGAGGGGGCCGTGAGCACCGCGGCCTCCGCGGCGAGGCCGCCGACCGCCGCGCCCACGCGGGCCCGCTTGTCGGCGCTGTCCTCGCCGGAGAACGCCAGCGGCTGCGGCTCCACGGGAGCCTGCGGCTGGCCCGGGCGCGCCGCGCCCCAGGCCTCGTCCAGCGGGTTCGACGCCACCGGCCGCAGCTCCGAGCCCGCCTTCGCCGCGGCGATCCGCAACCGGTCGAGCGCGTCGGGGCTGTGCAGGCGCGGGTCGTAGCCCACCACCTGGCCCCTCGCCGTCGCGGCCTCCAGATAGGCCGGCACCCCGCCGTCCACGAGGTCGCGCACCTCGAAGAGGCCGGTGTCCACCTGGTCGCGGACCTGCAGGGTGTAGCGGCCGTCGACGAAGACCGCGGCCTTGTCCTTCAGGATCACCGCCGCCCCGGCCGAGCCGGTGAAGCCGGTCGCCCAGGCCAGGCGGTCGTTGGCCCCCGGCAGGTATTCGTTCTGGTGCTCGTCCTCGTGCGGCACGAGCAGGCCGTCCAGGCCCTGGGCCGCCATCGCCTGGCGGATCAGCGGCACGTGCTTGGGGCCGAAGGACGGATCGGTGGATTCGGTGAAGGTCTGGCGCATGGACGGCATGTAAGCGGACGGGGCGCGGCCGGAAAAGGGCGCCCCTTGCCCTTTCGCCCTTGCGAGCGCAAAAACCTGCCCATGGTCCGCCTGTGCGCCGCCTCCGCGAATTCCAACGGTCCCTCCGGGGTCGTTCGTCTTCGCGCGCCCTAGGCCCGCCTGACGACCAGACCCCGCCGCGATCGGCCGGGGTCTGAAGAGACGAGCCCGTCCGATCCTTCCCATCGGAGAGCTCCAGATGACCACCGAGACCACCCCACCCGACCAGATCGAGACCGAACGCCTCGTGCTGCGCAAGTTCCGCGCGGACGACTTCGACGCCGTCCACGCCTATGCGACCGACGAGGGGACCTATCGCTTCATGACCTGGGGCCCGAACACCCCGGAGCAGACGCGCGAGGTCCTCGACAGGTGGCTGAAGGAACAGGAGGCCTGGCCGCGCGGCGACCTCAACTACGCCGTGACGATCAAGGCGACCGGCGAGTTGATCGGCTGCTGCTCGCTGCACCACGCCGACACCGAGACCGGCGCGGTCGGCTACTGCTATCACAGCGCCCATTGGCGGAAGGGCTACGGGACCGAGGCCGCCCGCGCGGTCGTCGGCCTGGCCTTCGGACTGCTCGGCCACCACCGCGTCTGGGCCACCTGCGACGCCCGTAACCACGGCTCCTATGGCGTCATGGAAAAGCTCGGCATGCGCCGCGAGGCCCTGATGCGCCAGGACGTGAAGCGCCGCGACGGCTGGAAGGACAGCTATCTCTACGCCGTCCTGGCCGACGAATGGCCGACGTCCTGATTATTTTACCCGGATATAATTGACGGGGAGCGGGAAAGGCGCCACAACCCGCTCCCACTTCCGGGGATCCCGTCATGGACAAGCAGAGCCGCCGCGAGGCCATCGCGGCCTACAAGGAGCGCAAGGTGCGCCAGGGTGTCTATGTGGTCCGCTGCGCCGCGAGCGGCGAAGCCTGGCTGGGCCTCAGCCGAAATCTCGACGCCCAATGGAACTCGATCTCCATGGGGCTGCGCCACGGCTCCTATCGCAACAAGGCCCTGCAGGCGGCCTGGGCCGCCCATGGCGCGGACGCCGTCGCCCTGGAGGTGATCGAGGTCGTCGATACCGAGGACCTCAGCCCCTACATGCGCGAGGGCCGCCTCAAGGAGCGGCTCGCCCACTGGCTGGCCGAGACGCCGGGCGCCCGGCCGATCCTGGCCTAGGGCGCGCCGCTTCCCTTGAGCGAGAAGCGGCGCGTCGGCCTTACTGCGGGTTCTGCGGCGCCGGCTCGCTGACCGTGTCGCTGGCGTTGGACGCGGCGTCCTGGGCCGTGCGGGCGGTGTGCTCGGCGGCGGCCTTGGCGCTGTCGGCCGCGGCCTGGGTCGAGCGCGCCATGCTGTCGGCGGCGTTGGACGAGGCGACCGCGGCGCTGCTGGCGGCGGCCTGGGCCTGGGCGGTGGCGCTGTCGAGCGCGGCCTGGGCGCGGCCCTGGTCCTGGGCGGCCTGCAGCTGGGCGTCGCCCGGCTGGCTGTTCATCCAGAACACGATGCCGATGATCGCCACGACCGCCACGAAGGCGGCCACCCACCAACCGGCGGCGCCGCCGCTGTCGCGCGTGCGCACGACCTCGTGCCGGACCACGCCGGGTTCTTCGCGGACGATGCGTTCCTCGCGGATTTCGTCACTCATGACCTGTTCCTCCTCGGGCGGCCGCTTGGGCCGCATGTGGCCGGGAGAACGCGGGTCCTCGGAGGAGGGTTCCTAGGGCCGCTGGAGCACCAGGGTCGCCCAAGCGTCGCGGTGCAGCCGCCGCACCAGGCGGAAACCGCGCGAGCGATAGGCCGCCAGCACCCGCCGCTCCTGGGTCCGCAGCAGGCCCGACAGGATGGCCATGCCGCCCGGCTTCAGGGCGCCCTTGATGTCCTGGGCGAGTGCGACGAGCGGCGGCGCCAGGATGTTGGCGAACACCAGGTCGTAGGGCCCGCTCGCGCGCACCAGGCGATGGCCGAGGCCCGAGGCCAGCACGAAGCGGGCGTCGGCGCCGTTCAGCTCGGCGTTCTCCCGGGCGATCCGCACCGAGGGGCCGTCGATATCGGTGCCCACGGCAACCCTCGAGCCGGTCCGCGCCGCGGCGATGGCCAGCACCCCGGTGCCGCAGCCCACGTCCAGCACGCGCCCGAACCGCCGCGCCTTGATCAGGGTGTCGTAGGCGAAGAGGCAGCCCACCGTCGTGCCGTGGTGGCCGGTGCCGAAAGCGGCGCCCGCCTCGATGCGCAGGTTCACCGTATTGGTCGGGGCGAGGCCCTTGTCGTGCGCGCCATAGACGAAGAACCGGCCCGCCCGCACCGGCGGCAGGCCCGACAGCGCCATGGCCAGCCAGTCGGCGTCGGCCAGCTTCTCGACCACGGTCTTCAGCCGCTCGAAGCCGCCCAGCTTGGCGACCAGGCCGTCGGCCTCCTCGGTCGAGGTCGGGAAGGCGTCGATCCGCCAGACGTCGCGGTCCTCGTCCTCTTCCAGGATGGAATAGGTCGCGCCTTCCAGCATCGGGTCGGCGTCGATGGCGGCGGCTGCGGCTTCGGCCTCGGCGCGGGGGCCGCGGGCGACGATCTGGACGGCGTCTTCGCTCATGGCGCCTCGTCTAGAGGCGAAGGCCGCAAAAGGCGAGGGGGCTCGACCCTAGCGCGGTGGCCGGGGCGGTTCGTCCGAGGGCGGGGTCGGCGGGGCGTAGCTGTCCATGCCGGCGCGCAGGCCTGCGCCCAGGGACGGATAGTCGAGCTTCGGCGGCTGGCGCTCGGCGGTGTGGGCCGTGGGCGGAGCGGGCTCGTGCTTCGGCGGCGGCGGCGGCGGCGGCGCGGGGGCGAGCGGTGCGTCCGCTGCGGCGTCCTGGGCGATCACATAGTCGGGGATGCCGGGGCCGGCGCTTGCCCAGTCGGCGGCTTCCGCCAGCGCCACCGGAGACACGCCGAGGTCCGTCGGGCTCGGCAGGCGCACGTTCTCGCTCATGGCGCCGACGGCCGGCGACAGGGCGCCGCCCACCGACAGGGCGATCACCGTCGCCACGCCCATGCCCAGGAACAGGGCCTTCCGCTTCGAGTCCCACATGCCGCCTATATAGGCGGCCGCACGGATTCGGCTGCCTCCGCGATGCGAATTCTTCAGCCGGTGTGGCCGGGACGCCCGAATTGGTGGCCCCCGCGTCGATCACCCTAATGTGTCGTCCCGGAAAGCGCGCAGCGCTTGTCCGGGACCCAGACGCACGGGGCTTTCCGGATAGATCGGTGCTTATGGGTCCCGGTCTTGCCCTTGCTGGGCAAACCGGGATGATACTCAAGGGTTAGGCGTCCGCCCGCGCCCGCGCCGTGGCCCGTTCGATCAGGTCGGCGATCTTGCCGTAAAGCGGCTTGGGGAAATTGTGGCCCATGGCCTCCAGCAGGTGCAGCTCGGCGCCGGCGATATTGGCCGCCGTGTCCTCGCCGCCGTCCTTCGGCACCAGCGGATCGTCGATGCCGTGGATCACCACGGTCGGGGCGGTGATGGTCTTCAGCGCCGCGCGCCGGTCGCCGCTGGCCACGATCGCCGCCATCTGCCGCTGGAAGCCCACCGGATAGAACGACCGCTCGAACGCCGCCTTCAGGTTGGCCCGGGTCTCCGCCTCGTCGGGTTCGTAGTTCGGACCGGCCATGATCCGGGCGCCGGACATGCCGTGGTCGAGGAAGCCCGCCAAGTCGGTGCGCGGGTCGGGT
>CAMFHW010000288.1 GCA_945952175.1 uncultured Phenylobacterium sp.
CCGCAAGCTGATCTGGGAAAGCCTGGACACCGAATGGAAGGAGCAGCTCCACGCCGAGCGGGTCGCGCAGAAGTACGCCGGGCGCAGCGAGGACTCCCGCGAGGGCGTGCTGGCCTTCCTGCAGAAGCGCGTCGCGGCCTTCGTCGGGCGGTGATCTTGTAGGCGATCAGGTGGGTTTTCCGGACCGGACCGCCGCATAATTTACATCGTAAGTTGGACGTCGGAGGGCGCGGTTGCTATAGCCGCGCCCTAGCTTTTCGTGCGCGTCCGGGAATCAGAATGGCCAGCGATATCATCGTGGTGGGCGCGGGCCATAACGGCCTGACCTGCGCCGCCTACCTGGCCGCCGCCGGGCTGAAGGTCACGGTGCTGGAGCGCCGCGGCGCGGTCGGCGGCGCGGCGGTGACGGAGGAATTCCATCCCGGCTTCCGCAATTCGGTGGCGAGCTACACCGTCAGCCTGCTGAACCCGAAGGTGATCCGCGATCTCGAGCTGCATCGCCACGGCCTGAAGGTGGTGGAGCGGAAGGCCGCCAACTTCCTGCCGCTGGACGGCGACAGCCTGACCACCGGCGAGGGCCGCACCAAGACCGAGGTGGCGCGCTTTTCCCAGAAGGACGCCGATCGCCTGGACGCCTATGGCGAGCGGCTCGACGCCATCGCCGATGTGCTGCGCGAGTTGGTGCTGGAGACGCCGCCGAACCTGGTCGAGGGCGGTCTCGCCCAGGCGATCCCGGAACTGCTGAAGAGCGCCAGCCTGGGCCGGCGGCTGTCGAAGCTCGACATGACCGCTAAGCGCGACCTCTTGGCCCTGTTCTCGCAATCGGCCGGCGACTGGCTGGACGGCTGGTTCGAGAGCGAGCCGATCAAGGCGGTCTATGGCTTCGACGGCGTGGTCGGCAACTATGCCAGCCCCTACTCCGCCGGCTCGGCCTATGTGCTGCTGCACCACGTGTTCGGCGAGGTGAACGGCAAGAAGGGCGCGTGGGGCCACGCCGTCGGCGGCATGGGCGCGATCACCCGGGCCATGGCGGCCTGCTGCGCCGAGCGCGGGGTGGAGATCCGCTCCGAGACCGGCGTCGCCGAGGTGATCGTCGAGAAGGGCCGCGCCACCGGCGTGGTCACCGAGGCCGGCGAGCGGCTGACGGCCAGGGCCGTGGTCTCGAACCTGCACCCCCAGCTGCTGTTCGGCCGGCTGGTCGACGGCGCCTGGCAGGACGCCGATTTCGCCGAGCGCGTTCGCCGCTATCGTTCGGGCTCGGGCACCTTCCGGATGAACGTCGCGCTGTCGGAGCTGCCGAACTTCACCTGCAAGCCGGGCGCGGGCGACCACCTGACCGCGGGCGTCATCATCGCGCCGAGCCTGGCCTATATGGACCGGGCCTATACGGACGCGCGCAACCACGGCTGGTCGAAGGAACCGATCGTGGAGATGCTGATCCCATCCACCCTGGACGACAGCCTGGCGCCGGCGGGCCGGCATGTGGCGAGCCTGTTCTGCCAGCACGTGGCGCCGAAGCTGCCGAACGGCGCATCATGGGACGATCACCGCGAGGAGGTTGCCGACCTGATGATCGCCACGGTGGAGAAGCGCGCGCCGGGCTTCGCCGCCTCGGTGCTCGGCCGCCAGATTCTGTCGCCCCTGGACCTGGAGCGCACCTTCGGCCTGGTCGGCGGCGACATCATGCACGGGGCGCTGAGCCTGGATCAGATGTTCTCGGCGCGGCCGGTGCTGGGCGCCGGCGACTACCGGACGCCGGTGCGAGGGCTCTATCAGTGCGGGGCGGGAACCCACCCAGGCGGCGGCGTCACCGGCGCCCCCGGACATAACGCCGCGCGGGAGATCGTGCGGGACGCTCGGCGGGGTCGGCTGGGGCGCTAGGCTCCGGATCGGGCGCGGCCTGGCCGCTGCCCTGCCGCAGCTTACTGAGGAACCGGCCGGTGCGCTGGGCCAGGTGCTCGGCCTGGGCCTGGGCCGGCCCAAGCTGCCGCCCGAGGGTCGAGGCCGCCAGCTCGCTGGTCTCCACCTGGAACACCACATTGGCCCGCCGCTCCTTGTAGGGCGAGGTGACCAGCCGGTAGTCGTACTGCAGGCCCCGCTCGGCGGCGAGCTGCAGGCCGTAGTGGGTCAGGAGTTCGCCGGGCGAGCATTTGGCGTAGGCGTCGTCGTGGGCCACCACCATCGACTCGAAGAGCTCGCGCCCCGGCAGATTGATCTGGGCGGCGATCAGCTGGCCATCGAGGCGCAGAGTCGTGACCAGCGGCAGGTCGGTGAGATCGAGGCGGCGCGCGAGCGCCATGTAGAAGTCGCGGGTATGGTCCTCGCCCAGCCAGACGGAGAACAGGCCCTTGCGCGACAGCCATTCGCGCTTGCGCTCGAACACCCATCGGATGGCTTCGGAGGCGGATTCAGCCGTGGCGCACCAGCCGAGCTCGACCTGGCCCAGGGCCTCGAGGCGGCGCGTCTTGCGTTTGAGGTCGTTCTGGCGCTGGGCCGGCATCGCGGCCAGATAGCCGTCCCACCCGCCATAGAGCCCGAAGTCGAGCGCATAGGTCCGCACCCGCACCTTCTGGCCCGTGCGCGAGGCGAAGGGCGCGCGCTCGAGCAGCTCCGAAAGCCCGGTGTCGGGCCGCGCATTGTAGATGCGAAGGAGATCGCACGGCACGGTGAGCGCCGCCAACAGGATGGCGCGCATCGCCGGCTCGCCCGCCGCGGGGTCGACCAGCGGATAGGCATATTCCTCGTAGCTGCCGTCGCCGGGCGGCTGGGCGATCCGAAGCAGGCCCTCGCGATGGGTCGCCACGGTCCAGACCCCGACCAGCACGCCGTCCTGGCGCACGGTGATCAGGTGGACGCTCCCGCCGCGGCCCTGCGCGAAGCGCACGGCCACGGCCGCATAGTCGAAGCTTTGGCACAGATGGGCGGTGGGATGGCGCGCCTGAAGCGCCCCCCAGTCATTCCGAATACGTTCGATCACATCAAGTGATTGAACATGTTCGACAATAGTTTCCATGACCCCAGAACAAGTATTGCAAGTGAACCCACAGGCGGAACGCCTAGACTGGCGTTACAACTAGCGGTCACTCGTAAATCTGGAGTTTATTCTCTCCGGCCCGTCGAAAGCCGGAGCGCCCGCCCCGGCCAGGCCGGAGCGGGCGGCCGGATTCACATCCGGTGCAGGGCGCAGATCTTGTTGCCGTCCGGATCGCGCAGATAGGCGAGATAGAGCTTGCCCATGCCACCGGCGCGCACGCCCGGGGGCTCCTCGATCGACTTGCCGCCGTTGGCGACACCGGCCGCGTGCCAGGCGTCGGCCTGTTCGGGCGAGTTGCAGGCGAAGCCGATGGTGCCGCCATTGGCGAAGGTGGCGTCCTCGCCGTCGATCGGCTTGGAGACCGAGAAGACGCCGGTGGGCGTCATGTAGAAGATGCGATGGCCGTCGACCATGGCGGGCGGGACGCCCAGCGTGCCGAGGACGGCGTCGTAGAAGGACTTGGCGCGGTCGAGGTCGTTGGTGCCGACCATGATGTGCGAGAACATGCTCCTGGTATCTCCCCTTTTTGGCCGGCCACAGAGAGCGGGCCGGTTGGGGAGCGGGTTAGCCGCGCGCGGGGATTTGGTCGAGTCTCCGTAGGGGAAGATTGAGCGCGCGCCGCTAGTCCGCTCGTCCCGGCGAATGCCGGGATCCAGATCGGAAGCCTCAGCGCATCCGTAATTTGAACCACAAAGCACACCAAGGACACGAAGAACGCGCACCGAGCCTTGGTGTCCTTCGTGCCCTTCGTGGTGAAAAGAACGGCTTTCGGCAGAGGCGGCGAGCCATAGGATCTGGATCCCGGCATTCGCCGGGACGAGCGGATTGAGGGCTGGCCCCTAGCCCCGCGGGGCCATGGTCTTGGCGCGGAGGCGGCGCATGCCGGAGAGCCAGCGGTCGTAGTCGGTGGTCTTGCGCTGCATGTAGGTGACGACTTCGGGGTGCGGCAGGATCAGGAAGCTTTCGGCGGCGAGGCCTTCGACGACCGACTGGGCGACGTCGTCGGGGGTGAGGACGCCGTCGAGGCTCTGGGGCGAACCGGAACCGCCGGCGCGCAGCATGGCGGTGTCGACGCCTTGCGGGCAGAGGATCGAGACCTTGATGCCCTGGTCGCCGTGGGTGATGGCGAGGCTCTCGGCCAGGCCGACCGCGGCGTGCTTGGTGGTCGAATAGACCGCCCCGCCGATCTGGGAGAGCAGGCCGGCCGCCGAGACCGTGTTCAGCAGATAGCCCTCGCCGCGGGCGATCATGCCCGGCAGGACGGCGCGGGCGGCATAGACGTGGGCCATGACGTTGACGCCCCAGGCGCGCATCCAGACCGAATCCGGCGAGGACGCGGCGAAGTTGCGGTCCGGGTCGCCGTCGCCGACACCGGCGTTGGAGCAGCAGAGATCGATGCGGCCGTGGACGGCCTCGACATTGGCGACCATGTCGGCGACGGCGGCCTGGTCGGACACGTCCGTCGCATAGGAGGTCCCGCCGAATTCCTCGGCCACGGCGCGGGCGCCCTCGCCATTGCGGTCGACCACCGCGATATGGGCCGCGCCCTCGCGGGCGAAGCGGCGGCAGAGCGCCGCGCCGATGCCGTCCGCGCCGCCGGTGACGACCACGACCTTGCCCTTGAGTTCCATCTGCGCGCCCTCGCCGCTTGCTGTTGAGCGCGACGGTTAGGGCCGGACTTGCGGCGAAGCAATGGCGAGACCGCCACGTTCCTGACCCGCGCGCATGTTCCTGATCGGGACCCGAAGCCCCGCTGGGGCGTTTTGGATCGCGCATGATCACGCCCGCGGAACCTCGGAAGCCCGTCCGCCGACGCGCCATCGCGATCGGCGGCAGCCTCGTGGCGCACCTGGCGATGCTGATGGTGCTGCTGACGCCACGCACCGCGCCGCCGATCCACATCGATCCCGACCCGATCCTGGTGCAGATCGTGACCCCGCCGAAGCCGCCCGTCCCGCCGGCCCCGGAGCCGAAGCCGGATCCGGAGCCGCCCAAGGCCGCGCCGGCCAAGACCGAGCCGAAGAAGACCCCCAAGACGCCGCCGAAGCGCGAGATCGCACGTGAGACGCCGGCGCCGCCGAAGACCGCGCCGGTGCGGGTGGCAAGGGCCTCCAAGGTCGCGGCGGCGGGGGATCCCAGCGAGGTCGGCGAGGCCGAGCTCGGCACGGCGTCGGTGGCGGGTTCCGGGTCGGGCGGCGGGTCGTGCGACATGGCCGGCTGGCTGCAGAAGGCGCTGGCCAAGGATCCGAAGGTCCGCGAGGCGCTCGCCGGCGCGAACGGCAAGGCGATCCGGGTCTGGAACGGCCAGTGGGTGCGCCATGGCGACCAGGACGGCGCGGGCCTGGCGGCCGTGCGCGAGGCGCTGACCTGGGAGATCGCCTTCGCGCCGAAGGCGTGCCGGGCGCAGCCGGTCCGCGGGCTGGTGCTGTTCACCCTGGGCGACGGCGCGCGGATCGTGGTGGGACAGGCCGAATGGCGCTGGGGCGACCTGCTGTTCGCGCGGTCTTAGCGCGGTCCCGATGAGACAAGCTGACGCGGTTTGCTTAACGCGCGGAACCGAAAGCGCCGCTGTGAATTCCCGTTCACGGCGGACTGGGCGGAGACGAACGGAGAGACTGGGATGATCCAGCGTTTACCTAAGGTGTTGATTGCGAGCGCGGCTATCCTGGCCGCGGCGAGCCTCGGCGGCTGCGCGACCAAGAAGTACGTGGCCGAAACGGTCGACTCGCACGTGGCGCCGGTGGCGGCCCGCGTGGCGCAGCACGACACCCAACTGGCGAGCCTCGACCAGCGGACGACCGACGCCCT
>CAMFHW010000289.1 GCA_945952175.1 uncultured Phenylobacterium sp.
GGCCCTGGTAGGGGCTCTCCAGGGGCTGATACTGGTGGTTCAGCAGCAACAGGGTGTCGCCCGGCTTGGCGTCGGCCAGCATGACGCGGCAGGGGAAGCCGACCTCGGCGTCGGCGGTCATGCGCACGATGTGGCGCTCGGCCAGCTCGGCGTCGG
Organism: uncultured Phenylobacterium sp.; assembly: GCA_945952175.1. Taxonomy (GTDB): domain Bacteria; phylum Pseudomonadota; class Alphaproteobacteria; order Caulobacterales; family Caulobacteraceae; genus Phenylobacterium. The sequence goes on from CAMFHW010000289.1 coordinate 157, forward strand.
AGAGGCCGAACAGCGGTCGGAATTCATCCACGGGCAGGCCTTGGATCGCATAGGTCATGGGAAGTCCTTTCAGGCATGTGGCCGCGATGGCCGCTGGGCGCGGCCCTCGGGCGTCGGGTTTGGGAAGTGCTGGGCCCGAAGGCTCAGGCGGCGTCGTGGAAGATGACGCCCAGGGTGTGGCGTGCGCCGGAGCGGACCCGGCTGACGCCGTGACGCAGGTTGACGCGATAGGTCCCGCGGCTGCCCGCCACCGGCCGATGATGGACGGCGAAGATCAGGCCATCGCCCTGGCGCAAGGGCGCGACCTCGCAGCGGGACTGCAGCCTCGGCCGCTGCTCGGTGATCACGAACTCGCCGCCGGTGAAATCGCGCCCCGGCTCGGAGAGCAGGATCGCCACCTGGAGCGGGAAGACGTGCTCGCCATAGAGGTCCTGGTGCAGGCAGTTGTAGTCGTCCGGCCCGTACTGCAGCAGCAGCGGGGTCGGGCGCAGCTGGCCGGCGCCATGGCAGCGTTCGAGGTAGGCGCCGTGGTCGGCGGGATAACGCGTCGCGATCCCCATCCGCGCGTTCCAGCGATCGGCGACGGGCGCGAGGCGCGGATAGAGCCCCTCGCGCAGCGCCTGGACCAAATCGGGCAGGGGATAGGCGAAATACTTGTACTCGCCGCGCCCGAAGCCGTGGCGGCTCATCACCACCCGGCTGCGGAAGCCGTCCTCGCGCGGATAGAGGCCGGCCATGGCGCGGCATTCGTCGGGGCTGAGCAAGCCTGGCAGCAGGGCCGAGCCCTGGGCGTCGAGCTCGCGCTCGACGCCCGCCCAGTCGAAGGCCGCCAGGCGGTCGCCGGCCGGGGCGAGGGGGAGGGCGAGCGCGCTCACGCCGCCGCCTCGCGGTCCAGCAGGGCGCGCTTGCGCTCCACGCCCCAGGCATAGCCCGAGAGCGCCCCGTCGTTGCGCACCACCCGATGGCAGGGGATGGCGACGGCCAGGTTGTTGGCGGCGCAGGCCTGGGCCACGGCGCGGACCGCCTTCGGGGCGCCGATCCTGTCGGCGATGTCCGAATAGCTGGCGGTCTCGCCGGGCTTCAGGTCGCGCAGGGCCTGCCAGACCTTCTGCTGGAAGGCCGTGCCGCGCACGTCGAGCGGCAGATCGGCGCCCTGGCGCGGATCCTCCACCAGGCCGACAGCCTGGGCGACCAGCGTCTCGAACGCGGCGTCGCCGCCGACCAGCTCGGCCCGGTCGAACCGGTCCTGCAGGTCGTGGACCAGGGCCTCCGGATCGTCGCCCAGCAGGATGGCGCAGACGCCCTTGTCGGTCGCCGCCACCAGGATCGAGCCCAGCGAGCATTCGCCGATGGCGAAGCGAATGGTGGTCCGCTCACCGCCCTTGCGGAACCGGGTCGGGGTCATGCCCAGCACGCGGCCCGACTGCTCGTAGAACCGGCCGCCGGAATTGAAACCGGCGTCGTAGATCGCCTCGGTCACCGTGCCGGACCGCTCCAGCTCGGCGCGGACCCGGGCGGCGCGGTGGGCGTCGGCATAGGCCTTGGGCGTCACCCCGGCCACCGCCTTGAAGATGCGATGGAAGTGGTGCGGCGACAGCTCGGCGATCCGGGCCAGGTCGGCCAGAGAAGGCGGGGTCTCGGCCACCTCGATGGCGCGGCAGGCCGCGGCCACCGCCTCGGCGTAGCGCTCGGCCAGCGACGCCTGCGTCGGCTTGCAGCGCAGGCAGGGGCGGAAGCCCGCCCCCTCGGCCTCGGCGGCCGTGGCATGGAAGGCGACATTACGACGGTTGGGCAGGCGCGAGCCGCAGGACGGCCGGCAATAGATCCCGGTGGTGCGGACCGAGAAGAAGAAGGTCCCGTCGGCCTCACGGTCGCGGGCGACGACGGCGGCCCAGCGGGCTTCGTCGATGGGGGTTTCCATAAGCATCTCAAGCTCCTTCGGATGTCTTGAGGCCATGGATAGGGCTCCTGTCGGCGGGCCGAACTCCGCCTCTTGCGGTCAAATCCGCATTCGGATGGTCCGGCGCAAGGGCGATCGAACGCGAGGTCCGATTTGCGCCAGGCCGCGGCTCGGCCTATATGGCCGGCTCTCGCTGACGGAGGCCACGGCCATGCGGTTCATCGCGGACATCCAGACCACCCCGGATTTCCACGTGAGTTCGCACGCCAATGTCTTCCTTCGTCACGCTCGACGGCCTTTCGTTCAAAACGCCTGACGGCCGCACGCTTCTTGAAAACCTGACCCTCGCCTTCGGGGCCGAACGCACCGGCCTCGTGGGGCGCAACGGCGTGGGCAAGTCGACCGTGCTGCGCCTGATCCTGGGCGAGCTCCAGCCAAGCTCGGGCGAGATCGCCGTGCGGGGCCGGATCGGCGTGCTCCGCCAGGCGCTCGCTCCGCCGCCGAAAGCGAGCGTCGCCGACGTCCTGGGTCTCGCCGAACCCCTGGCCCGCCTGGCGCGGATCGAGGCGGGCGAGGGCGAAGAGGCCGATTTCGCCGATGCCGACTGGACGCTGGAGGCGCGGCTGGCCGAGGCGCTGGCCCAGGTCGGGCTTGATGGCCTGGATCCGGCGCGGCCCGCGGCCACGCTGAGCGGCGGGCAGGTCACCCGGGCGGCCCTGGCCGGCCTGATCGCCAGCACCCCGGACCTGATCCTGCTGGACGAGCCGACCAACAATCTCGACGCGGCGGCCAAGGCCCTGGTCGCGGAGGTCCTGGCCGACTGGCGGGGCGGGGCGATCGTGGTCAGCCACGACCGAGGCCTGCTGCGCGAGATGGACCGTATCGTCGAGCTCTCCGCCCTGGGCGCGAAGGTCTATGGCGGCGGCTACGATCTCTATGCCGCCCGAAAGGCGCAGGAGGAGGCCGCGGCCAGCCGCGATCTGGACGCCGCCGAGCGGGCCGCGGCGCGCGTCGAGCGGGAGGCCCAGCTCGCCCGTGAACGCAAGGCGCGCCGGGACGCGGCGGGCAAGCGCACCGCCGCGAAGGGGATGGAGCCCAGATTGTTCCTCGGCGCCCAGGCCGAGCGGGCGGAGAACAGCGGGGCGCGGGCGAACCTGCTGGCGGAGAAACGCCGCGCCAACGCGGCGGCGGACCTCGCCGAGGCCGAGGCGCGGGTGGAACGCGTGCGGCGGTTGAGCTTCGAGCTGCCGCCCTCGGGCCTGGCCATCGGCAAGGCGGTGCTGGCTTTCGAGCATGTGGGGTTCGCCTATCCGGACCAGGCGCCGCTGCTGCGCGACCTGTCCCTGCGACTGACGGGCCCGGAGCGCGTGGCGGTGACCGGGCCGAACGGTTCGGGCAAGTCGACCCTGATCCGTCTGGCCATGGGCGAGCTCGCACCGACGGGCGGGGTGGTGCGGCGCGGAGCCGAGGCGGCGCTGCTGGACCAGAAGACCGCCATGCTGCGCCAGGACGAAACCCTGGCCGAGGCCTTCCGCCGGCTCAACCCTGAAGCCAACGACAACGCGGCCTACGCCGCCTTGGCGCGTTTCCAGTTCCGCAATGTCGCGGCCCAGAAGAAGGTCGCCGAGCTCAGCGGCGGAGAGCGCCTGCGCGCCGCCCTGGCCTGCGTGCTGATGGGCGCGCGGCCGCCGCAACTGCTCGTGCTCGACGAGCCGTCGAACCATCTCGACCTGGACTCGATCGCAGCCGTGGAGGCGGCGCTCGCCGGCTATGACGGCGCGTTGCTCATCGTCAGCCACGACCGCGACTTCCTGGCCGCGGTGGGAATCGACCGCGAGATCGAACTACGCGGCTAGGCGGCGATCGCCGCCACCGCGCCGTCCGGCGTGCCATGGCGCAGGATGGCGGAGAGGCCGACCTCGATGGGCCGCTCGTCGCCGTCCTTGACCAGCAGGGTGGTCGAGAGCCGGCGCGGGGCGCCGGTCTGGAACACCTGCTCCAAGGCGTGGCTGAGCTCGGCGCGGTCGCGGGGGCGCACCACGTCGGTCAACCGCGCCTCGGCCAGCTCGACGGCCCCGAAGCCGCTGAGCGCGGCGAAGGCGTCGTCGATGGCGCTGAAGACGCCGCGGATGTTCAGTCGCACCACGCTGACGCCACCGACCGCCGCCAAGGCCGCCTCGAGCGCGCGCGCCTCCTGCACATAGGAGGTCATGTCGTGCTCGGCGGTGTTGTTCAGGATCAGCACCCCCACGCCGCCCGCATAGGGGAAGGCGCGCAGGGCGTAGTGGCGGCCCGGCGGGCCGAGCGCCTGGGTGGAGAACTCGATCACTTCCCCGGTTCGCAGCACGCGGCGGATCTGCTCGCCGATGACGAACTGGGCGGCCGATCCGAACACGCCCTCGAGGCCTCGCCCCGCCAGCTGGTTGGCGCTCTTGCCCACCATCAACTCGAACACGCCGTTGGCCTCGCGTACGGCGAGGTTGGCGTCGAGCACCAGCAAGCCTTCCCAGGCGTGCTCGACCAGCGCCGAGAGGCGGGTCTCGTAGTCCTGGCCGGGCGGGAGCGGCGGGGCCCCTGGCTCTTGCTGAAGGTGTTCTATGGCCACCAGGGCGACCCGTGGGCGGCCATGGTGGGTGATGATGACCGGGCCCCCCAGGGCGCGGTCCTGCCACATGCCGAAATTTCGGCTGATCTCCGCGGCGGTCACCGTGGAGGTCGCACTCTCTGCCTGTCTTATGAGATCCAATCTGCTTGTCATGTCGCATCCCCAAGTCACGACGTCTGCGAAACGAACGATTCCGAATCTAGCGGAATTCGCGCGCTAGAGGCATTTACAACCATAAAGATTGTGGCTTTTTGAGTTCAAAAGTGCACGTAAGTTACGCAATTTTCGAAACTTATGACGCAATGCCGCAGGTAATCGGCCGCGGCTAAGCTCACGCCAATGATCGTTTCGGCTCGATGGAGGGCGGAATGAGAAGGGTGGGGGCCAGGCTTGCCAGGCGCGGTCGTGAGGCCGGCGCCGCGGCGGTCGAGTTCGCGATCGTACTGCCGATGCTGTGCGTCCTGCTGTTCGGCATCGTGGCCTATGGCGGCTATTTCTGGATCGCGCACGCCGTGCAGCAGCTCGCCAACGACAGCGCGCGGGCCGCGGTGGCTGGGCTGGACGACACCGAGCGCCAGAGCCTCGCCCAGGCTTCGCTGAGTTCGGGACTTTCCACCTATGCCTATCTCAAGCCGTCGTCGGCCCAGCTCACCCTGGCCAACCAGAATCAGGAGCTGGCGATCACCGTGGCCTATGACGCGGCCGGCTCCCCGTTCTGGTCGCTGAGCGGCCTGATCCCCATGCCGCCGACCCTGATCCGGCGGCAGGCCGTGGTGCGGCTGGGAGGCTACTGATGCGCCCGCGCCTCGAGATGCTGGGCGATCGGCGGGGCGGGATCGCCGTTCTGGTCGCCTGCAGCGCCGCGATCCTGCTGGGCTTCTGCGCGCTCGCCGTCGACGTTGGCGCGGTGTTCCTGAAATCGAGGCAGTTGCAGGGGATCGCGGATCTCGCGGCGATCGCCGCCGCTCGGGACCTCGACAACGCCCAGGCCGCCGCCCAGGCGACCGCCGACGCCAACCTCTCGGGGCTCACCGCGGTGGTGACCACCGGGACCTACAGTTCCAATCCGGCTGTTCCGTCCGGCCAGAGGTTCGTGGCCACCGCGACCAATCCGACGGCCGTGAAGCTTCGCCTCGAGGGCGGCCGCGAGCTGAGGTGGGCACCGGCGCGCCCGCAGGC
>CAMFHW010000290.1 GCA_945952175.1 uncultured Phenylobacterium sp.
CCAGGGCCCGCTGCATGAACTGATCGCGCAGGGCGGCGAAGGCCTGACCGGCCAGCGGCGCGGCCTGAGGGCCATGTTCCTCTACTCCGGCGACGGCCTGAGCAACGGCTACAAATATGTCGGCTACTACGCCTCGGGCCCGCGCACCGGCCCGCTCGCCGTCGCCACCGTCAAGTCGAAGCGCGAAGGCGGCACGCATGGCGACATCTACGGATCGGTCAAGAAGCTGGTCCGCCGCAACGGCGGAACCTAGGCCGCTTCCAAAGCCCGCTCATCCCCGCTCGCGCGGGATGAGCGGATGTGGGTTGCGAGAGCCGCGCGGGACCAGCGTCAAGCCGCCGGCTGCACTTCCACCACCTTGTAGGTCAGTGGCCGGCCGTCCTCGTCGGTGACGGTCACGTACTCGCCCACCGCGAAGCGATGCTGGCCAAGCCGGTGGACCGGCTCGTCGTCGGCGGTGTCGCCGTCGTCATAGTCGAAGAACCAGCGCTGGCCGCGGCGCGCCAGATGCCCGTCCACCGCGTCCTCGTCGGGCGCGAAGCGACGGACCAGGCACTCGGCCTTGGCCTTGGAATAGGCCGCCTCGTCCAGGTGGCCGTCCGGCGTCAGCGGCGCGGTCAGGGCGTAACCGCGTCGGTCGTCGCCCCCGGAGAACTCGGTCCCAGGATTGCGGGCAAGCCGCATGACAATGCGCGACAGGGACATGCGCGATATCCTCCGAGCCTAGTGGGACAGGAAAAGCGAGGGCTGGTCCGCGCCCAGCAGGGTGCGGGTCGTGCCGCCGAAGATGAACTCCTGCAGCCGCGGGTGACCGAACGCGCCGGCCACCAAGACCTGGGCCTCGGCCTTCTTGGTCGCATGCAGGAGCAAGGGCGCGGCGTCGCCGGAGTCCGGCAGGATGTCCAGGTCCGCGGCGATCCCCCGCGCGGCGTAGTAGGCCTGCAGCCGCGACGGATCGAAACTGCGCGAACTGGCCTTCGGCGCGGCCAGGATCACGATGCGCGAGGCCTTTTCCAGCAGCGGCATGGCCAGGCGCGCCGCGCGGCTGGCCTCCTTGCCGCCGTCCCAGGCGACCGCCACCACGCCGCCCACGGCGAAGCCGTCGCGGGCGATCAGCACCGGGCGCTGCTCGTCGGCGACCATCTGCTGGAACGCCTCGGCCAACGGTCCGCGGCCGCGCGGCGGGTCGTTGGTGAAGACCACGACATCCGATAGCCGGCTTTCCGCCGACAGGCCCGCCCAGACCGGGGTCTGCAGCGAGATGAACTGCTTCTTCGCGTAGCCGCAGCCGTCCATGGCGGCGCGAGCGTTCTTCTCGCCCGCGGTGGCGGCCTCCTTCAGCGATTCCAGCGCCGTGCTCTGCACGCCGCCCAGGAACCCTTCCCCCATCCAGGGCATCACATCGGCGACATCGGCGGGGGTGTAGACGCCCGCCAGCTCCGCCCCGAACGGCTCAGCCAAGCCCGCCGCGGCCTTGATGGCCGCCGCATCGCCCTGGCCGCCCGACAGCGGCGCCATGATCCTTGCCCAACTCATCTCGTCTCCTCTCGACGCCGCCGGACATAGAACCAGACGATGCGCCCACTCATTGATCTTTCTCAAGTCCTGGTTCAGGTCTCGACCTTGACTGTGAAAGGAACGCGCGGGTGAAAAAAGGGCTGCGTCGCGGCGCCAAGGAACCGCGGGCCTGGCAGCGCATGCTGTCCGGCCGTCGGCTGGATCTGCTCGATCCCTCGCCGATGGACATCGAAATCGAGGACATCGCCCACGGCCTGGCCCGCGTGGCCCGCTGGAACGGTCAGACCATCGGCGAACACGCCTTCTCGGTCGCCCAGCATTCCGTGGTCGTCGAGGAGATCTGCGCCCACATCCAGCCGGGTCTGGAGCCGCGTTGGCGCCTCGCCGCCCTGCTGCACGACGCCTCCGAATACGTGATCGGCGACATGATCAGCCCGTTCAAGGCGGCGCTCGGCTACGACTACAAGCTGTTCGAGGAGCGGCTGGAAAACGCGATCCACATCCGCTTCGGCCTGCCGGCCAAGGTCCCGGTCGCGATCAAGAAGCTGATCAAGCAGGCCGACCGCGCCTGCGCCTTCTTCGAAGCGACCCAGCTCGCGGGCTTCGACCACGCAGAGTCCCTGGAGTTCTTCGGCGCCCCGCCGCTGGGCTATCACCTCGATATCGAACCGCTCGCGCCCAGCCAGGCGCAAATCCGTTACGTACAGCGTTACCATGTGCTGTCCGAGGCGGCGGGATTCGCCCGCACCTCGGCGGCTTTCGAGACGGAGTGAGCGTGACCATTATCGTCAGCGGACTGGCCGAGGTTCCCGCGCTCATCCTGCGGCGCAAGCCCTCGCACCTCGTCACCCTGCTGGACCCGGCGACGATGATCGAGACGCCGACGGGCGTTGCGCCGGATCGCCACCTGAAGCTCGGCGTCAACGATATCGCCGAGCCGACCGAGGGCCTGATCCCGCCGGACGAAACCGTGGTGACCCGCCTGCTGGCGTTCGGACGCACCTGGGACGAGACCTCGCCCATGCTGATCCACTGCTGGGCGGGGATCAGCCGCTCGACCGCCAGCGCCTTCACCCTGGCCTGCGAGCGCAGTCCGGAAGCCGACGAGCGCGAGATCGCCCTGGCCATGCGCCGGGCCGCGCCGCACGCCTCGCCCAACCGCCGCATCGTGGCCCTCGCCGACGACATGCTGGGCCGTCGCGGCCGCATGGTCGACGCCGTCGCCGCCATGGGCGACTACGACTGGGAACAGGCCCGGCCCTTCGAATTCGAGGTGCGCCACGCATGACCCCCAGCGGGCCCGGCGCCATCGTCATCGGACTGTCGGCCGTGGTCGCCGCCGTGCGCGATGGGCACGCCATGGTGCTGACCGTGCGGCCGCCCGGCCAGCCGGCCGGCCTGCCCTTCGGCCCCTTCGACCCGGAGGGCGACCGCACCTTCGAACTGGCCCTGCGTAGCTTCGTGACGGCCCAGACCCGGTTCGACCTCGGCTATGTCGAGCAGCTCTACACCTTCGGCGACAAGGGCCGTGACGCACCGGTGGCCGACCTCGGCGACGGCGCCGGACGGGGAGGCCCCCGGGTCGTCTCCGTCGGCTATCTGGGCCTCACCCCGCACGCGGTCGACACCCATGCGCCGGACTCCGCCTGGGCCGACTGGATGCGGTTCTTCCCCTGGGAGGACTGGCGCGACGGCCGGCCCCCGGCCCTGACCGCCATCGAACCGGAGCTCCGCCGCTGGGCGGCGGTCGCGCCCAGCCGGCTCAGCCGCGTGCGCCTGCTCTTCGCGCTCGACGGCGCGCCCTGGAACGAGGAACGAGCCCTGGAGCGCTACGAACTGCTCTACGAGGCCGGCCTCGCCCTGGAGGCCGCCCGCGACCGCGGCGAGCGCCCCTCGCCCTCGCTTGAACAGCTCGGCCCGGCGCTCGGCGAGCCGATGATCTCCGACCACCGCCGCATCCTCGCCACCGCGCTCAGCCGGCTGCGTGGCAAGCTGAAGTATCGGCCGGTGATCTTCGAGGTCATGCCGGACGCCTTCACGCTCTCGGCGCTCCAACGCGCCGTCGAAGCGGTGGCCGGCGTGCCGCTCCACAAGCAGAACTTCCGCCGCGCCCTGGAGCGCGCCGAACTCGTCGAAGGCCTGGGCCAGCTCGACCAGGAGACCGGCGGGCGGCCCGCCGAACTGTTCCGCTTCCGCCGCGAGATTCTCGGCGCGCGTCCCGTCTCCGGCCTCGCCCTCCCCCTGCTCCGCGACTGAGCGCCAAGACGCACCAGCTTTCGCCATTGCCACACGAACGATCGTTCGTTAACAGGCCCACATGGCCGAGCCCGCAGCCTCCGACCTGCAGCCCTCGACCCGCGAGCGCATCCTGGCCGCGGCGTTGGACCTGTTCGCCCGTCAGGGCTTCGCCGGCGCCTCGGTGCGCCAGATCGCCCGCGCCGTCGGCCTGCGCGAGAGCAGCCTTTACAATCACTTCGAGAGCAAGGAAGCGATCTACCACGCCCTGATCGACTCCTATGGCCCCGCCAGCTCAGCCCAGCGCCTGCGCGAGCCGCGCTTCCAGGCCCTGCGCGGCGATCCACGGGCCTTCTGCCGGCTCTACGCGGCCGAGCTTCTGGACCAGTGGCGTGACCCGCGCGAGCAGCAGTTCAACGAGCTGATCACCACCGAACGCAACCGCCTGCCCACCGAGCGCGCCCACTATGTCGAGACCCTGTTCTCCGCCGAGAGCGGCCTGCTGACCGACTATTTCCGCGACTTCGCCCTGGCCGGCCTGATCCAGGCGCCCAATCCGCGCGAGACGGCGCGGCTGTTCATGGGCGGGCTGACCTTCATCCGGCTCGAGCACTTCATCGTGCCGGCCCAGCCTTCGCCCGACGACGAGGCGGCCCGGGCGCTCGAGCGGCTGGTCGACAACTTCCTGGCCCTGATCTCGCCGCGCGGAGCCTGACCCCGATGGCCGTCGAGCTCTACGCCTATACCTGCGGGTTCGTGACCATCCCCTACGGCTTCCTTCTGCAGGGGATGAAGGGGCGACTGACCGTCCCCGTGCCGGCCTATCTGATCGTCCATGAGAAGGGCCGCGCCCTGTTCGATTCCGGGCTCAACCTGGAGAGCCAGACCGATCCGCTCGGCTACTTCGGCGAGGACGGGCTGAAGTACAACACCTTCCACTTCCTGCCCGGCGAGGAGGTGTCGGCGCGACTGACGGCCACCGGGATCGCGCCGGAAGACGTCGACATCGTCATCAACTCGCACCTGCACTACGACCATTCCGGCGGTAACGCCCAGGCGCCGAACGCCCAGGTCCTGGTCCAGTCGCGCGAGTGGGCCCACGCCAAGGCCACCGCCGACCAGAACCTCGGCTACCTCGCCAAGGACTTCGACACCGGCCAGAAACTGCGTCTGGTCGACGGCGAGCACGACGTGTTCGGCGATGGTTCGGTGGTGTGCCTGCCGACCTATGGCCATACGCCCGGGCACCAGTCGCTGCGGGTCCAGACCGAACTTGGCGGCGAGTTCATCCTCTGTGGCGACGCCTGCTACCTGAAGAAGACGCTGGAAGACCTTCATTTGCCGGGGGTCATCGCCGACCAGGCCGCCGCCATGGCCGTGCTGCACCGGTTTCGCGAGATGCAGGCGCGCGGGTCGAAGATCATGTTCGGCCACGATCCGGACTTCTGGAAGACGGTGCCCCAGGCGCCGGTAAGGTTGGGCTGAAGCGATGAGCGAGAGCCGAACGCCCCTGCCCCTGTCGGCGGAATCGCGGGGCGAGGCGCCCGGCCGCGGGCGGCTGGCCGGCCGGCGCATCCTGGTCATGGGCGGCGGCCAGCGGGTGTTCGACGCGGCCACCGATCCGATCGGCAACGGCCGGGCCATGTGCCTGCTCTATGCGCGCGAAGGCGCGCAGGTCGCAGTGGCCGACGTCAATCTCGGGAGCGCGGCCGACACGCTCGCCAGGATCGAGGCCGAGGGCGGTCGGGGCATGGCGATCCAGGGCGACGCCACCTCGGAGCCCGACGTGGCGCGCATCTTCGAAGAGGCGATCGCGGCGCTCGGCGGCCTCGACGGGGTGGTGTTCAATGTCGGAACCTTCGGTGGGACGGGCCTGCGCGGCTTCGAGATCGCCGAGTGGGATCGGATCATGGCCATCAACCTGCGCGGCGCCATGCTGACCGGCCGCGAGGCGCTGGAGCGCATGGATCCGGGCGGCTCCCTGGTGCTGATCTCCTCGATCGCCGGCTTCAAGGCGGGCTCCCAGCTCGTCGCCTACGACGCCTCCAAGGCCGCCCTGGGCGGGCTGATGCGTCACCTGGCC
>CAMFHW010000291.1 GCA_945952175.1 uncultured Phenylobacterium sp.
CACCAGCAGGACGCGCCCACGATCTCGGACGCGGACTACGACGCGCTGAAGCGCCGCAACCTGGCGATAGAGGAAGCCTTCCCGCATCTCATCCGGGACAATTCCCCGTCGCTGCGGGTCGGCGCGGCGCGGTCGGAGCAGTTCTCGCCGGTCGAGCACGGCGTGCCCATGCTCAGCCTCGACAACGCCTTCTCCAACGAGGATGCCATCGAGTTCGACGCGCGGATCCGCCGGTTCCTGCGCCTCTCCGACGAGCCGGTGGACTACACGGCCGAGCCGAAGATCGACGGCCTGTCGGCGTCGCTGCGCTACGAGAACGGGGTCTTCGTCCAGGGCGCCACGCGCGGCGACGGTCGGGTCGGCGAGGACGTCACCGAGAACCTGCGAACGGTCTCCGACATCCCCAAGCGCCTGGCGGGCTCCGGCTGGCCGGACGTCATCGAGATCCGCGGCGAGGTCTATCTCGGCCACGAGGAGTTCGCCGCGCTCAATGAGGCGGCCACCGCGGCGGGCCAGAAGACCTACGCCAATCCGCGTAACGCCGCCGCCGGGTCGCTCCGCCAGATCGATCCGAAGATCACCGCCACCCGGCCGCTGAAGTTCTTCGCCTATGCCTGGGGCGTGATGAGCGCCCCATTCGCCGAGCGCCAGTGGGAGGCCCTGGCCAAGCTGAAGGCCTGGGGCTTCCAGACCACGCCGCAGTCGCAGAAGGTCACCGACGCGGCCGGCCTGCTGGCCGCCTATCGCGACATGGAGCAGGTGCGCCCGCACCTCGGCTACGACATCGACGGCGTGGTCTACAAGGTCGACCGGCTTGACTGGCAGCAGCGCCTGGGCTTCGTCACCCGTGTGCCCCGCTGGGCGATCGCGCGCAAGTTCCCCGCCGAACAGGCCCGCACCATGCTGGAGGCCATCGACCTGCAGGTCGGCCGCACCGGCGCCATCACCCCGGTCGCGCGGCTGCATCCGGTCACGGTCGGCGGCGTGGTGGTGGTCAACGCCACCCTGCACAATGGCGATGAGATCGCCCGCAAGGACATCCGCGTCGGCGACACGGTGATCCTCCAGCGGGCCGGCGACGTGATCCCGCAGATCGTCAGCGTGGTGCTGGACGAGCGGCCCGATCCGCCGCCGCCGGAATTCGAGTTCCCCACCCATTGCCCGTGTCCGCTGAACACACCGCTGGTGCGCGAGACCACCGCCTCCGGCGCCGAGACCGTGGTGCGCCGCTGCTCGGGCGAGTTCGCCTGTCCGTTCCAGCGCATCGAGCACCTGCGCCACTTCGTCTCCCGGCGCGCCTACGACATCGAGGGCCTGGGCGAGAAGCAGCTCACCGCCTTCTTCGAGCGCGACTGGATCAGGGAGCCGGCCGACATCTTCCGCCTGGCCCGCGACGAGGCGAAGCTCGCCGAGCTGCGCGAGACCGACGGCTATGGCGACCTCAGCGTCAAGAACCTGGTCGCCGGCATCGAGGCGCGCCGCGCCATCGCGCTCGACCGGTTCATATACGGCCTGGGCATCCGCCATGTGGGCGAGACCACATCGCTGGCGCTGGCGCGCCACTACGAGACCGAGACCGCCTTCGTCGGCGCCGCCAAGGCCGCCCGCCCGGCCGGGCAGGCCTATGAAACGCTCTCGACGCTGGATGGCGTCGGGCCGACCGCCCTGGAGGCCGTGCTGGCCTTCGCCGGCGCGCCGGCCCAGCCGCTGCTGATCCCCGACGGCGCGAGCCTGGAGGAGCGGCTGCGCCTCTCCATCCCCAAGCTCAACGCCACCGCGCGCCGCTCGCTCGCCGAACGCTACGGCGACTGGGCGACCTTCGAGGCCCAGGCCCGACAGGCTTATGACCAGCGGCCGGGCGACGACCTTCTGGAACTGGCCGCCGTCGACGGGGTCGGTCCGGTCGCGGCGCGCATGGTCGCGGCCTTCTTCGCCGAGGACCACAACCTCGCCAAGGTCGACGCCCTCCTGGAACAGCTGGAGGTCATCCCGGCCGAGCGGCCCAAGACCGACACCGCCATCGCCGGCAAGACCGTGGTCTTCACCGGCAGCCTGGAACGCATGACCCGCGACGAGGCCAAGGCCCAGGCGGAGTCCCTCGGCGCCAAGGTCTCGGGCTCGGTCTCCAAGAAGACCGACCTCGTCGTCGCTGGCCCCGGCGCGGGCTCCAAGCTCAAGACCGCCACCGAACTCGGCATCCAGGTCATGACCGAGGACGAGTGGCTGACCATGGTGGGGGGGACATGATCAACGTCGTGACAGGCGTGACGCTCGCGGCGGGTCTGCTGGGCTGGGCCGTCGGCGCGCAGGGCGCGTCCTTGCCGGATCCGCTGGCCCCCGCGGCGGTCGGCCAGGTGCAGTGCTACTCGCCAAATCCGACCCGCAAGACTTGCCAATCGATCGCGCTCTACGCGCGTGGCGCGGATGGACGGATCGTCAATACGGCGATCGTTCTGATTGCGCCCAGCCCTGTGGTCGTCATGGAGAGCGCGAGCCCCGTGGACGTTCGGGACGGGGCGGTCTGCGGGACCGTTCATAGCGCGGACCTCGATGTCGCAAAGTATACGGTGAACGGGCAGGCGATTGGCGGGCAGTCCGCCGATGCGCTGCGCCAGCAGCTTCGCCAGGCCCTCGCTCCGGTGCTCGAGCGCGAGGTGTGCACCCGCTATGCTCCGGATGGCGACGCCTTGGCGGCGACGGCCACGCTCGATGGGGTTGCGCAGCCGGCGCTGAGCCAGCGGGTGATCTGGGTTTCGCAATCCGACGGCTGGCGCGTGGCGCCCTAGGCGGGGCGGGGATGGTCTCCAGAACTCGCATGATCGAGCTGGTGAAGGCCTTCGACGCGGAGGCGGTGGCCGCAGGGCTCGCCGCGAGCCCCGGCCTGATGTCCTGGCGCGACGAGCGGGAGCGCAACTGGCTGCACCTCGCCTGCGCCACACCCCTGGCGCGGGACGGGCGTGACGCCCAGGCCTCGATCCGCACGGCCGACGCCCTGCTGGGCCTGGGCTTCGGCCTCGACGACCACGCCTTCACCGAGGGCGCCTGGCGCGCCACGCCGCTGTGGTTCGCGATCGCGCGCGGCGAGAACCGGCCGCTCACCGAGCATCTGCTGCGGCTGGGCGCCTATCCGGGCTATTGCCTGTGGGCGGCGTCCTTCCTCGACGATCCGGGCCTCGTGCGCCTGCTGGTCCGCCACGGCGCCGATCCCAACGACCCGCTGCTGCCCGGCGAACCGCCGCTCTGCGCCGCCGTCGGCTGGAGCAAGTTTCGCGCGGCCCAGGCCCTGCTGGAGGCCGGCGCCGACCCTGACTATGTGACGCCGAACGGGGCCTCGGCCCTGCACGCCATGCTCAGGAAAGGCAGCGACAAGGCCCACTTCGCGATGTTCGTCGCGGCGGGCGCCCGCGGCGACATTCCCGATGCGACGGGCCAGACCGCGATCGAGATCCTGAAGCGCAAACGCGATCCGGACTTCCACCGCATCGCTGAGGCGCTGCGGACCGTCTCCTAAGTCATCGCGCCGCCGCAAGTCGGATCGAGGACTTGTCTCCGGGACCCCGGCGGCCGAAATTCAGTCAACGGAAAGTAACCATGAGCTGTACTATGGTAGAGCTCTAATTCGCGTTGACTCCCCGATTCATCGGCATAACGATGTTCGCGCGGAAGGTTCCTCCGCCTGGGCGCCCCCATTCCGGCGTGCGCCGTTAGCCCAGCAGACTCCTTGCTCACCCGACACGCCAACCGCGCGTGATCGTTTTCACGCGCCCCATCGAGGGACGACGACATGCAGGTGCCTGCCCACGGTACGCGTACCGTTTCCGAGGCCGATTTCGGCCGCATGAAGCTCTTGGACGAACTGGCCGCCACGGCCCATTCCGACGCCGATCTGGCCGCCCTGGCCAAGGAGATGATCAGCCCGCCCGACAAGGCCAAGGACGGGTCCGACGACGAGGAGAACCCCTTCGTCCCGGCCGGCTACACCTATTTCGGCCAGTTCGTGGACCATGACCTGACCTTCGACACCCATTCGGTGTTCGACGACCCGACCAGCTTCGAGCGCGCGTCCAACATGCGCACGCCGCGCTTCGACCTCGACAACGTCTATGGGCGCGGACCGGACGACCAGCCCTATCTCTACCAGGACAGCTTCGACGGCACGATGCTGCTGGGCGACGCCCTGACCAACGGCGTCAAGGACGTCCAGCGCAACGCCGAGGGCCGCGCGATCATCGGCGATCCCCGCAACGACGAGAACTCGATCGTCGTGCAGCTGCAGTCGGCCTTCATCCGCTTCCACAACAAGATGGTCCAGCGCGCGGTGAACGGGGTCGGCACGCCGAAGCTCAGCGGCCGCGCCGCCTTCCTCTGGGCCCAGACCCAGACGCGCACCCACTACCAGCGCATCGTGCTGGACGACTTCCTGCCGCGCATCATGGATCCGACGGCCAGCACGGTGGCCCCGATCTTTTCGTCGCTGTCGACCGGCCACCGGCCGACCCTGCGCCTCTACGACCTGGACCATCCGCCCTACATGCCCGTGGAGTTCTCGGTCGCCGCCTACCGCTTTGGCCATTCGATGATCCGGCCGGGCTATCGGCTGTCCGTCGCCCCGGGGGATGTTCCGCTCACCGAGCCCGACAACAAGCGCCTGTTTCCGATCTTCGATGGTGAAACGGCCGGCCTGCGGGGCTTCCAGCGCCTGGACAAAGGCAAGGGCATCGACTGGAGCCTGTTCTTCGCCAAGGGCTTGGCCGCAGGTGATCGCCTCGACAACGGTCCCGCCGCCGCCAACAACGGCAAGGGCGTTCACCGCACCCAGCTCGCCTACAAGATCGACACCATGCTGGTGGCCCCGATCGGGACCCTGCCGCACGCGGTGGCCTTCAACCCGTCCTCGCTGGCCCTGCGCAATCTGATGCGGGGGCGAGACTTCGGTCTTCCCTCCGGCCAGGCGGCGGCGGGCAAGATCGGCGCGCCGGTGCTCGGCGAGGACAAGCTCAGCGTCCGGACCGACAACGACTTCAAGAAGCGCAGGCCGATCAAGGACATCAGCCCGCACTTCGCCGGCAATGCGCCGCTATGGTTCTACATCCTGGCCGAGGCGGAGCAGGAGGTCGTGAAGGGTGTCGGCGACGGCAAGGATGCGATCACGCTCGGCGCGCGCCTTGGACCGTTGGGCGCGGCCATCGTGCTGGAGACGGTGGTGGGCCTGATGCTGGCCGACCCGGAATCGGTGCTGAACCCGCGCGCCACCTGGCGCTCGATCAACGGCAAGCCGACCTTCAGCCTGGAAGAGCTGTTCGCCGAGATCGGGACGCCCCTGACCTGAGCCTCAGGCCCGGGCGGTGACGATCCAGGTCGCCGAGGCGATCTTCACGCCGTCCGGGCCTTCGTGCTCCGCCAGGGCCGCGCGCACGGCGCCGATGACGGCGTCGCGCTTGTCGGGGTTTTCCCGCAGCATCGCGCCCAGCGGCCCGACGCGGAGGGACACCTCCAGAGTCTGGTCCAGGTCGCCGCTGCCGATCTTCTCGTCGTGCGGCGCGATCGCGATGTCCTGGAAGCCTGCATCGGTCAGGATCGAACGCACACGCTCCGGATCGGCGAAGGCGAAGGGCCCTGGCGCGCCGGGCGTCGGCGGCGGGGAGGGTGGCAGCAGGTCGGCGGCCGCGGCCATCGGCAGGGTCATGAACGGGTTCTGGTCCGGCGCGCGCCAGCAGACGAAGGCCAGCCGGCCACCGGGCTTGAGCCCCTTGCGGATATTGGCGAAGGCCGCCGGCGGGTCGGCGAAGAACATCACCCCGAAACGCGAGAAGGCCGCGTCGAAGCTTCCCG
>CAMFHW010000292.1 GCA_945952175.1 uncultured Phenylobacterium sp.
CCGCCCATCCGGCCCGGCCGGCCGGCCATGCCCGCGAGCGGGTGATCGTGAAGAAGATCGTGGTGATCCGCGAGGTCGCCGCCCCGCCCGCGCGCCGCAACGCCTATGCGACCGGCTATGTGGAACGCCACTACGAGCGCGCGTTCGTGACCCCGCCGCCGGCCGCCTACGGTCCGCCCCCGCCGCGCTACATGGCCCCGCCGCCCGCCTATGGCCGCGACGACTATGACCGCCGCGCCGAGGCCTACGAGCGCCGCGACAGCTATGACGGCCGCGCCCAGGGTTATGGCCGCGAGGAGCATTATGAGCGCGTGGTCCCGCCGCACGGGGTCTATGTCGAGGAGCATCGCGACGACCGCTATGGCGGCCACCAGAGCTCGTCCTACCAGCGCAGCGAGAGCGAGCGGGAGACCTACAGCTATCGCGAAAGCGGCTCGGCCAGCGTGAGCGGGGCCGCCTATGGCGCCCGCGCCGACGACTGCGGGTGCCAGACGCAAGCCGCGGGCCGCGACCGCCGCGGCTTCCTGACCTGGCCCGGCAAGCAGCCCTGATCGCTTGCGGTAAGCCGGGAACGGCCTGAAGTTCGCGCCTCGGTTTCCGCGAGGCGTCCATGGCCGAGAGGCTTTCGATCTATCTGGCGACCCCCTGCTATGGGGGCATGGCCTATATCAGCTTCATGCAGGGGCTCCTCAGCCTGCAGCGGGCCTGCATGGAGCGGGGCGTCGACCTGCATATCGACCTGGGCGGCGGCGACGCCCTGATCACCCGGGCGCGGGCGGTGATGGCCGCCAAGTTCCTGGCCAGCGAAGCCACCCACCTGCTGTTCATCGACGCCGACATCGGCTTTTCCGCCGAGCACGTGTTCCGCCTGATCGCCGCCGACCGCGACATCGTGGGCGGGGTCTGCCCCCTGAAGCGGATCGACTGGGACAAGGCGCGGCAGGCGGCGCTGGATGGGGTGAAGGACCTGCAGGCCGCCTCGGTCGGCTATGTGGTGCGCTTCATCCCGAGCCCGACCAACAGCGTCGAGCTGGACGACCAGGGCTTCGGGCCGGTGGCCTATGTCGGCACCGGAGTCATGCTGGTGAAGCGCCATGTGGTGCAGGCGGTGAGCGAGGCCCATCCGGAGCTGGTGGCCAAGATGCGCGACCTGGCCGGCAGCGGCGCGAACCAGGCGCCGATGATCTTCGACACCCTGATCGAGGCCGAGACCGGCGAGCTCCTGTCGGAGGACTACGCCTTCTGCCGCCGCTGGCGCGACCTGGGCGGCCAGATCTTCGCCGACTTCCGCTCGCGGTTCACCCATTCGGGCCACACCACCTATTCCGGCAGCCTGATGGACGCCCTCGCCAAATAGGCGGGTCGCGCCGGCGTGACGGACCTTGGGTCAAGCTGTCACAAAGCCCGCCTAGCCTGGAGCGTGACAGCCGAAAGTGTGAGCGGTTTCGGCGCCCGTCACGCTCTAAGCTCTTGAATAAGAGCCTTTTTCAACGGGTCAGATGAATCCATCTGACCCTAAAAGGCTCTGTGGACATGGTGGAATTGATGCCCGCGCCCGCCCGGATCCTGCCACTCGAAGGGGTGGAGAACTTCCGCGACTATGGCGGCTATGCCGCCGCCGACGGCGCGCGCATGCCGACGGGGCGGTTCTGGCGCTCGGCGCACCACGCGCTGGCGACGCCCGGCGACCTGTCGAAGATCGGCGACTTGAACCTCGCCCTGGTGGTCGACCTGCGCCGGCCCAAGGAGCGCGACGCCAATCCGACCACGCGGCCGGCCGGATTCGCGGGCGAGGTGATCGACAACGACTTCGGCGACCAGGCCGAGGCGCCGCACGTCGCCTTCCTGCGCGAGACCGACCTGACCACCGAGAGCGCCCAGGCCTTTTTCCACGACTACTACGCCAAGGCCCCGTTCGAGCCGCGCCACAAGGAGCTGTTCGCCCGCTATTTCGAAGGGCTTGGGCGGCTGGACGGGACGGTGCTGATCCACTGCACGGCCGGCAAGGACCGCACGGGCGTGCTGGCCGCGCTCACCCACCACGTGCTGGGCGTGCATCGCGACGACGCGATCGCCGACTACCTGCTGACCAATGAGGCGGCCCGGCTCGAGGCCCGCGCGCCGACGGTGGCCAAGGCCCTGGAGGCCCAGCTCGGCAAGACGCCGTCCGACGCCGCCGTGCGCGCCTTCCTGGGGGTGGACGGCGCCTATCTGGAGACCGCGTTCGCCGCCATCGAGGCCGAGCACGGGAGCGTGGATGGATATCTGGAAACCCTCGGCGTCGACGCCGCCGCGGCCGCCCGCCTGCGCGGGAAGATCCTGGGCTAGAGCTTGACCACGCCCTGGGCGTTCGAGCCGCGGGCCTAGAGCCAGTCGATCAGGCCGAGCTTGGCCATCCAGACCAGGGTCATCTGGCCTACCCGCCGACGGTCCATCGGCAGGCCGAGCAGGGCGGTCCTCACCGTCGAGGCCTCGCCCGAGGCGATGCGCGCGAGCAGCTGAGCGGTTTCTTCCGGCGTGCAGCGCCAGCCGTTGAAGGCGGAGTCGAGCTCGACCTGGGCGACGCGCTGGAGATCGGCCTCGCCGACGCCGGGCCGGACCCGCAGCGGCAGCTCGACATCGAGGGCGTGGGTCGCGAAGCCGGCGAAATCGGCATAGGGGTCGCCGCGCACCGGATTTATCCGATGGCGCGCCGGCTCGGCGGCCGCCTGTTCGCGCACCGGGGCGAGTTCGCGCAGCAGGCCGCTGATCTGGCGGGTCACCACCGGCCAGTCGAAGGCGTCGCGCACGCGGTTGCGGCCGGCCTGGCCCATCTTGCGCCGCAGGTCCGGGGAGCGGGCGAGTTCGGCGATCGCCTCGGCCGCCTTGCCGACATTGACCGCCGTGTGCTGGGCCACGGTGCCGACATAGGCCTGGTAGGTGAGCATGCCCAACCCGTGGCGGCTGGCGAGCGCCTCGCCGAAGGGCCCGGGCGGCCCACCCAGCGTGGGGATCAGGAAGCCCTCGATCCCATGGCGTACGGTGGAGCGATAGCCGTCCCAGTCGCTGACCACGGCGGGCAGGCCGGCGGCCATCGCCTCGACCGGCGTGATGCCGAAGGTCTCCTGGATGTTGTCGACCAGGGAGATGAAGATGTCGCCGGCCGCCCACAGGTCGGCGACGACCTCTGGATCATTGCCGTCCTGGAAATCGATCTGGACGTTGGGGGCGTAGGCGCGGGCGGCCTGCTCGTAGCGGCCCCGGTCGATGTCGCCGTTGGGGAACCAGCCGCCGAGCACGAAGTGCAGCTTCACCCCGCTCATCCGCGCCGCCTCCTCGACCGCGCGGAACATCGGCTGGGGGAAGGCCTTCTCGAAGAAGGACAGCCGTCCGACCCAGACGATCAGCACCTCATCCTTCTCGATGCCGAGATCGGCGCGGACCCGGGCCCGGGCGCCCGGACGGTCGGCCTTCTCGCGGATCTCGGCGGCGTTGACGCCGAGGGGGATGACCGGCAGGCGAGGCCGCGGCCGCAGGGCGCCGCCATAGCGCTCGCCCAGATAGTCGCCGAGTTCGTCGAACATCCGCACCATGGCGTCGCGCACCGAGGGCGAGGTGCAGATCACCGCGTCCCATTCCTGCACCGGCGCGATCAGCGCCTGGCCGATGATGTCGCGCATGGCCGGCGGGGCGATGGTGTGGATCAGGCCGACCAGGCTGTAGGCCCGGTCGTTGGCGAGGCGTCGCCGGATCCAAGCGATCTCGGCCAGGTCGGGTTGGCCGCGGAACAGGGCGCCGCCGGCGACAGCGCCCTCCACCGACAGCACGTTGCCGCCGGCGACGCTGGCCCGCCGCGCGCCGTCCGGGAACAGGCCCTGGGCGAGCGTCTCGCTGTCGACGGCCGTGTTCGACAGGAAGTCGATGTGCTCGAAGCCGCCATAGTTGGCGAGCGCCCGGTAGAGCTGGAGGTTGGCGACATCCTTGCCGAACGGGTTCTGGCCAAGGCCAAGCCGTCCAGGCGGATGATAGATCGCAAGTCTCGACGCCACGTCCACCTCGTTGGCGGGCCTGAAACGACTCAGGCCCGCGGAAGCTCCCCCATTTGAACGCAAACTGTGGCGTTTGGCGCCGAAGGGCAACGGCTGACTTGGCCGCAGGCTCGCGCTCCACCCTCTATTTTAGGCTTGCCTTATATAAGTAATAACTGTCATCTGGCTTCGCCAAGCAAGGAGGACGCCATGGAGATCGATGTCGCGCGCCAGGTGGGCGCGGTGGTCCGCGAGGTGAAGGCCAAGGTGCACGAGGGGGTCGATGCGCGCGTCGTCGTGGCGACGCGGACCTATGAGACCACGGTCGAGGACCTGTGGGACGCCCTGACCAATCCGGAACGGATCCCGCGCTGGTTCCTGCCGGTGAGCGGAGAGCTGAAGCTCGGCGGGCGCTACCAGCTGCAGGGCAACGCCGGCGGGACGGTCACCGCCTGTGTCCCGCCGCGCAGCCTGTCGCTCACCTGGGAGTTCGGCGGCCAGGTGAGCTGGGTGAACGTGACCCTGCGCGCCAAGGGCGAGGCCGCCGCCCTGGAACTGGAGCACATCGCGCCGGTCAACGAATTCTGGGGCCAGTACGGACCGGGCGCGGTGGGCGTGGGCTGGGAGCTGTCGCTGCTGGGCCTCGACCGCCACCTGACTGGTGGTGGTGGCGCGGTCGATCCGGCGCAGGCCCAGGCCTGGTCGATGTCGGAGAACGGCAAGGCCTTCGCCCGCGCCTCGGCCGCCGGCTGGGGTGAGGCCCACGCAGCGCTCGACGGAGATCCGCAGGCCGCCCGCGCGGCCGCCGCGCGAACGGCGGCCTTCTATACGGGCGAGCCCCCGCCCGGGGCGGCCTGATGCACGCCTTCGACGTCCTGGGCGATCCGGTGCGCCGGCGGATCCTGGAACTGCTGGCGGAGGGCGAGCACGCCTCGGGCGAGGTGACCGCGGTGATCCAGGCCGAGTTCGGCATCACCCAGCCGGCGGTGTCGCAACATCTCAAGGTGCTGCGGGAATCCGGCTTCGCGGCGGTGCGGATCGATGGGCCACGCCGCCTCTACGCCATGGACCCGGCCCCCCTGCAGGAGGTCGACGCCTGGCTCGGCCGGTTCCGCGATTTCTGGGCCCCGCGGCTGGATGCTCTGGCCACGGAGGTTGCGCGGGGCAAGCGCAAACGGCGGCTGGAGCGCTGAACCGATCGAAGTCGCCGACCGGACGCGCGAGCGGCGCTGAGCGACCGCTCAGACGGCCGCCGTCTTCCGCGCGCGGGGCTTGGGCGCATTGAGGGCGATGGCGGCGCGGACCAGGTCCTTCAGCGCCGCCTCGTCGATCGCCTCGCCCTCGCGGAAGTCGATGGCGCGGCGGGTCCCGCCCTCCAGGCTGGAATTGAACAGCCCCTTGGGATCGGCCAGGGCCGCGCCCTTGAAGAAGGTGGTCTTGACCACCGCCTTGTAGGTCTCGCCGGTGCAGATGATCCCGCCATGCTCCCAGACGGGGACGCCGCGCCATTTCCAGGTCTCGACAATCCCGGGATCGACCTCGTGGATGAGGCGGCGGATGCGGGCCAGCACCTCACCGCGCCAGTCGCCGAGGGCGGCGATGCGGCCGTCGATAAGCTGGGCTGGCGTGGCGTTCGCGGCCTGGGGCTCCTGATCGCGGATCATCGCGCGCCCTCCGGACCGGCGAGGCGGCGGCCGCCGCGCCAGGCCTGCGCATGGGGCAGGACGAACATGTAGAGCCCGGTGCCGAAGAGCAGGAACAGGGGAACCAGGGCGAAGAGATAGACCCAGCCGGGCGGCTGAGCGCCCTTCAGGCTGAAGATG
>CAMFHW010000293.1 GCA_945952175.1 uncultured Phenylobacterium sp.
GGGCCTTCGGCGCGGGCGCCGGCGCAGGTTTCGCCGCCGGGGGAGGCGGCGCAACGGGCTGAACGGCCGCCTGTGGCGAGGGCGCGGGCTTCGGAGGCGTCGCCGCCTGGGGCGCGGGGGCGGGTCCGGCGGGCTTGGGCGTTTCGGCCTTGGCGACGACGGCCGGCTTGGCCTCGGCGAGGGGCGGGTGGAAATCCTTGCCGCAGCGGGCGTTCCAGATCTCCCCCTGCATGGTGCCGGGCGTCACCGGCTTCCAGCCGACGAGGGCGGTCTGGATCGGGCGGGCCTCGCCCTTGAGATTGCGCCCGGTGTGCCCGGTCACCTCGCCCATCGAAAAGGTCTGGCCCTTGCAGTCCAGCTTCATGGTGGCGTTCCACGAGGCCAGACCCTCCTTCTCCGAGAAGGCGCCGTCCAGGGTCTCGGCGCGAAGGATCACCTCATAGCCTTCTGGCGTGGCCAGCGGCTTGGTGTCGGTGATGGCGATGAGGGCGAGCGGGCTGATCGCCACCACGCTGTCGGGCGTCAGATTGGTCTCGTGGGTCAGCCAGGCGACCAGCGTCGCATGGTCGAGGCTGGGCGGGAACTTGAGCGGCGGCGCGGCGGGCGCGCCCTGGGCCGCGGCCGGCGTGGCCAAGGCCGCCACGGCGAGCGCCGAGGCGAGGGCGGATGCGGTGCGGGTCAGCCCGCCAAGGTCCAGATTTCGTCGCACGCGCCGCAAGCCTCCAGATACGCCTTACTGCATCTGGAATCGGAAACGCCGCAAGGGTGCGCCGCCTATAAGGGGGCGACTGCGCGCCTAAGCCTCGACCGCCTTGAGTTTGCGCCACACCGTCATACGCGAGACGCCCAGGCGGCGGGCGATCTCGACCGGGCCGACGCCGGCGGCCTGAAGCGCACGGATTTCGTCGGCGGCGGGCCGATCGCGACGACGCCGGGCGGCCCAGGCGGGCTCCACAGCCAGCACCGCCTGCAGCGCGGCCCGCAGGGCGCGGCCGCCGAGCCCGACGCTGCTGATCTCGGGTTCGAGGACATTGAGGCTGGCGCCACGGGCGTCGAGCCGCTCGATCGCGTCGAGGGCGCCACGGCTGGATCCGCCGAGGTGCTCCAGCCGGCTGACGACGAGTTGATCGCCCTCGCCAATGAACTCGAGGATCGAGGCCAGGACATCCGAATCGTCGCCCGTCGGGTCAAAAGCCTCCTCTGCGCGGACCACGTGACAGCCCGCCGCCTTCAGCCTCGCCGTATCTTCACCGGAGCGCTCGTCGCGCAACCGGACATAGCCAATCCTCAACATCCCACCCGTCGCCATCTGAGCTGCCGCGATGATTGCGGCGAAGGTCGCAAAACCGTCCGCCCGCGTCAAAGCGTGTCGGGTTAAATTGCGGCAATAATTCTTCCTTCAAGGGCCAAACGCGCAGATTCTACGCAACCTCCCCAGCCAGACTGGGGGTTCAGTTAGAATTTCTATGCGTCGGACGCCTCAGGATGAACTCGTGATCCACCGTCTGGCCGACGCGGAACCCATACTCACCGACCTTCTCGAAACCGTGACGGGCGTAGAAGCGCTGCGCGCCGTGATTCTCCGACCACACGCCGATCCACAGATCGTCCGGGTCCTGTCGCATCATCCAGTCCAGCACCTCGCCCCAGAGCCGCCCGCCGACCCCGCCGTTCTGGCGCGCCTTCATCAGGTAGAATCGCTTGAGTTCAAAGGCGTTGGGGCCGACCTGCGGGTGCGGCAGGTCGCAGATCCCGGCGGCCGCGTAGCCCACCCCCGGGCCGGCGTCCTCGACCTGCCACGAGGCCTTGCGCGGATGGGCGAGGTCGTCGCGCGTGCGTTCCAGCCCATAGGCGGCGGGCAGGAAGGCCTCGAGATCCTGCGGCGGATAGAGATGGCCGAAGGTTTCGATGAAGGTCGCCCGACCGATGTCGGACAGGGCCTCGATGTCGTCGGGGCCGGCGCGGCGGATCGAAAGGTCGGACATTCGCTTCCAGGAGATTCCGGTTAGGATCGATGAGATGACCGTCGCGCTCTACACCCACGCCGACATGTTCGACCACCGTCCCGGCGAACGCCACGTGGAACGGCCGGAACGGCTCGCCGCCGTCGTCGACGCGCTGAACGACGCCTCGGACCTCGATCTCGACCCCCGCGACGCGCCGCTGGTGGAGACCGCCGACCTCGCCCGGGTGCACCAGCCGGCCTATGTGGACGTGATCTTCGAGGCGGCGCCGCGCCAGGGCGTGCTGATGCTGGACCCCGACACCTTCATGTCGCCGGGCAGCCTGAACGCGGCGCGCCGGGCGGCCGGCGCTGTCACCCAGGCGGTGCGCGACGTTGCGGCCGGCGACAATGGGCGGGCCTTCTGCGCGGTGCGCCCGCCGGGCCACCATTCCGAGCCGCACAAGCCGATGGGGTTCTGCATCTTCTCCAACGTGGCCGTGGCCGCGCGGGTGGCGCAGGCCTCGGGCCTGAAGCGGGTGGCCGTGGTGGATTTCGACGTGCACCACGGCAACGGCACCCAGGCGGCGTTCGCCGGCCATACCGATCTCTATTTCGCTTCGGTCCAGCAATGGCCGATGTGGCCGGGCACCGGCCATCCGTCGGAGCCGGTCCCCGACAATATCCGCAACGCCGTGGTCGACCCCGGAGCGCCGCGCGAGGCCTGGCGCAAGTCGTTCGAGAGCCTGATGCCCGGCGTGGACGCCTTCGCGCCAGACCTGATCCTGATCTCGGCCGGCTTCGACGCCCACGCCCGCGATCCGGTGGGCGACGCGTTCCAGAACCTGGAGGCGGAGGACTTCGCCTGGGCGACCCGGGCCATCGCGGCGGTGGCGCGCAAGCACGCCAAGGGCCGGATCGTCAGCTCGCTGGAGGGCGGCTACGGGCTGGAAGCGCTGGGCCGTTCGGCTACCGCGCACGTGCGGGCGCTCGCAGAGGCCTGAACCCACAGGATCCGGCGGCGACGAGGCTGATCCGCCGTTGCGGGACCTGCCCGCCCTCACTAGTTTGGCCGCGCTTTCAGGGGACTGTCATGGCCGACGCCGCCGACATCGATGGGCTTTCGTTCGAGCAGGCCCTGGCCGAGCTGGAGCGGATCGTGGGCCAGCTGGAATCCGGCCAGGCCCCGTTGGAACAATCGATCGAGCTCTATGAGCGCGGGGCCAAGCTGAAGGCCCACTGCGAGAAGCGCCTGGAGGCCGCGCGCCTGCGGGTCGAGAAGATCGTGGTGGGCGCGGGCGGCGCCGCGGGCGCCGAGCCGGCCGAGTTCGGCTGATGCCCGCGCTGGCCCAGCGCGTCGGCCAGGCGGCCGACCTGGTGACCGTGGCGCTCGACGAGTTGCTGCCGCGCGCCGAAGGGCCCGAGGCGCGGCTGACCGAGGCCATGCGCTATGCGGCGCTGGGGCCGGGCAAGCGACTGCGTCCGTTCTTCGCCATGGAGACCGGCAAGCTGTTCGACCTGGAGGAGCGGCCGGTGCTGCGCGCGGCCTGCGCGGTGGAATGCGTCCACGCCTACAGCCTGGTGCACGACGACCTGCCGTGCATGGACGACGACGACATGCGCCGGGGCCGACCCACGGTCCACAAGGCCTATGACGAGGCGACCGCCGTCCTGGCCGGCGACGCCCTCCAGACCGCCGCCTTCGAGATCCTGAGCCATCCCGACACCCACAAGGACGGCCGGGTCCGCGCCGACATGGTGCTGCGGCTTGCCCAGGCCGCCGGCGCGCGCGGCATGTGTGGCGGCCAGATGATCGACATCCTGGGCGTACGCGACGACCTGGGCGCCGTGGCGAGGATGCAGCGTCTGAAGACCGGCGCCCTGATCGCGGTCTCCTTCGAGCTGCCTCTGATCATGGCCCATGCCGGGGAGGGCGAGCGTCACGCCCTGATGACCTTCGCCCAGGATCTGGGCCTGGCCTACCAGATCGTCGACGACCTGCTCGACGCCGAGGGCCAGACCGAGCAGATGGGCAAGGCGGTCGGCAAGGACGCCGCCAAGGGCAAGGCCAACTATGTCACCCTTCTGGGCGCCGAGGCGGCGCGCGAGCGGCTGGACTTGTTGATCGAACAGACCAAATCTCACCTGGATCCGTTCGGTCCGCGGGCCGATTTCCTGAGGGACAGCGTGGATTTCGTGCTAGATCGCCGAAACTGATTTTCCGGAAAGTCTGTTCGCTTAAGACATGCCGCCGCACACGCCTCTGCTCGACACCGTAAAGCTGCCCGCCGACACTCGGGGCTTCAGTGTCGCGGAACTTCGACAACTGGCCGACGAACTTCGGGCCGAGACCATCGACGCGGTCTCTCAGACCGGCGGTCACCTGGGCGCGGGCCTGGGCGTGGTCGAGCTTACCGTCGCCCTGCACCATGTCTACGAAACGCCGGACGACATCCTGATCTGGGACGTCGGCCACCAGGCCTATCCGCACAAGATCCTGACCGGGCGGCGCGACCGCATCCGCAGCTTGCGCCAGGGCGGCGGGCTCTCCGGCTTCACCAAGCGCTCGGAAAGCGACTACGACCCGTTCGGCGCGGCGCATTCCTCGACCTCGATCTCGGCCGGGCTCGGCATGGCTGTCGGGCGCGACCTCGCCGAACGCAAGAACAACGTCATCGCCGTGATCGGCGACGGCGCGATGTCGGCCGGCATGGCCTATGAGGCGATGAACAACGCAGGCGCGCTCGATTCGCGGCTGATCGTCATCCTCAACGACAACGACATGTCGATCGCTCCGCCTGTCGGCGCGATGTCGGCCTATCTCGCGCGCCTCGTCTCGGGCCGGACCTACCGCTCGCTGCGCGAGGTCGCCAAGCAGCTGGCCGAGAAGCTGCCGCGCTTCTTCCACGACAAGGCGCGGCGCACCGAGGAATATGCCCGCGGCTTCTGGACCGGCGGAACGATGTTCGAGGAGCTCGGCTTCTACTATGTCGGGCCGATCGACGGGCATAATCTCGACCATCTGCTGCCGGTGCTGCGCAATGTCCGCGACGCCGGCAACGGGCCGATTCTCGTCCATGTCGTGACGCAGAAGGGCAAGGGCTACGCCCCGGCCGAGGCGACGGCCGACAAGTACCATGCCGTCGTCAAGTTCGACCCCGTCACCGGCCTGCAGGCCAAGGCGCCGGCCAATGCGCCAAGCTACACCAATGTCTTCGCCAACGCGCTGATCAAGCAGGCGCGGGAGGACGACAAAGTCGTCGCCGTCACCGCCGCGATGCCGTCCGGCACCGGGCTCGACGCCTTCGGCAAGGAATTCCCGGGCCGCACCTTCGATGTCGGCATCGCCGAGCAGCATGCGGTGACCTTCGCGGCCGGCCTCGCCACCGAGGGCTACAAGCCCTTCGTCGCGATCTACTCGACCTTCATGCAGCGCGCCTACGACCAGATCGTGCATGACGTGGCGATCCAGAAGCTGCCGGTGCGCTTCGCGCTCGACCGGGCCGGGCTCGTCGGCGCCGACGGCGCGACCCATGCCGGCTCCTTCGACATCGCCTATCTCGCCTGCCTGCCCGACATGGTGGTGATGGCGGCGGCCGACGAGGCCGAGCTGACCCATATGGTCGCGACCGCTGCGGCCTATGACGAGGGACCGATCGCCTTCCGCTATCCGCGCGGCGAAGGCGTCGGCGTCGAGATTCCGGATGTTGGCGTCCCCCTGGAGATCGGCAAAGGTCGCGTCGTCCGCGAGGGCACGCGGATCGCGCTGCTCTCGCTGGGCACGCGGCTGGGCGAATGCCTCAAGGCCGCGGAGCTATTGGCGCAGCGCGGCCTGTCGACGACGGTCGCCGATGCCCGCTTCGCCAAGCCGC
>CAMFHW010000294.1 GCA_945952175.1 uncultured Phenylobacterium sp.
AGGTGGCCGCCGCCGGCTACGAGGCGGTCGAGGCCAATCGCGCGGTCTGCGTGCCGGGCGCGCCGAACAAGGCGCTCGCCGGCCTGGCCAAGGTCATGCCCGACGACTGGGCGCTCGCCCTGATGGCCTCGCAGAGCGCAAGGTTCCGGAAGGTCTGAGGCCTCAGTGGGCGTCCTGATAGGGCGCCGAGGCCTTCTTCAGGATCACCCCGTGGGTGGAATCGGCGATGCCGGCCAGGACGAACTGCACGGCCATGGCGCAGAGGATCAGGCCCAGCACGCGGACCACGATGGTCAGGCCGATTCGGCCCATCAGTCGGGTCAGGATTGGGCTCGCCCAGAAGCTCAGCATGGTGGCGAGCGCGATGGCCGCGATCACGCCCACGCCCACGGCCGCCCCGGTCAGGCCAAACTCCTTGGCCTCGCTGGCATAGATGATCACCGTCGAGATCGCGCCGGGCCCGATCAGCAGCGGCATGGCGAAGGGCACGATCATCTGCTCGAACCGGCGGCGCGCCTGGCCGCGCGGATCGGGGTCGGCGGCCTCGGTCGCGGTCTCCAGGGTCTTGGTGAATTCGCCCCGCACCATCTCCAGGCCCATGAGGAACAGGATGATGCCGCCGGCGATCCGGAAGGCCGGCAGCGAGATGCCGAAGAAGGCCAGCAGCGACAGGCCGGTGAAGTAGAAGAAGGTCAGGAAGCCCAGGACGAAGAGCGCGATATAGGCCGAGATCAGCCGCGAATCCTTGCTCTTCACGCCGCTCGTCGCCGCGGCGAACAGCGGCACGTTGCCGATCGGATCGATCAGGGCGAACAGGGCGATGAAGAAGTTGACCGCGAAGTCTTGTGGGCTCATGGGACGGTCTTAGCCCAATTCGCCCCCCGCGCCGACTAGGCCTTGCAAGGCCCGGCGCGCGCCTGCCCGGAGACCGCCGCCATGGCCGACGCCGCCACCGCCGTGAAGGCCGATTCGCGCCTGATCATCCCGCTCGACCTGCCCACCGTGGCCGAGGCGCGGGCGATCGTCGCGACGCTGGGCGACGCGGTCAGCTTCTACAAGGTCGGGCTGGAGCTGTTCGCCACAGGCGGCATGGACTTCGCCCGCGAGCTCAAGGGCCAGGGCAAGCAGGTGTTCCTCGACTGGAAGCTGCACGACATCGGCACGACGGTGGAGCGGTCCGCCGCCGTCCTGGCCGGCTCCGGCTGCGACTTCCTCACGGTCCATGGCGAGCCGCAGGTGATGACGTCGGCGGTGAAGGGCCGGGGCGCCTCGAACCTCAAGGTCCTGGCCGTCACCGTGCTGACCAGCCTGTCGGACGCCGACCTCGTCGAGATGGGCTATGCCGAAAGCGCCAAGTCGCTGGTCGAGCGCCGCATCCGCCAGGCCCTGGAGGCCGGCTGCGACGGCGTGATCGCCAGCCCGCACGAGGCCGCCCTGGCCCGTGAGATCGGCGGCAAGGACTTCCTGGTGGTGACGCCGGGCGTGCGTCCCGACTGGTCGGCCAAGAACGATCAGGCCCGCGCGGCAACGCCGGCCGACGCCCTGCGCGCCGGCGCCTCGCACATCGTCTGCGGACGTCCGATCACCGCGGCGGAGGACCCGAAGGCCGCCGCCGGCCGCGTCATCGCGGAGATGGCCGGCCTCTGAGCCCGCCTAGTGGTGGCCGCCGCAGGAG
This sequence comes from uncultured Phenylobacterium sp., assembly GCA_945952175.1. GTDB lineage: Bacteria > Pseudomonadota > Alphaproteobacteria > Caulobacterales > Caulobacteraceae > Phenylobacterium. Next base: position 1,676 of record CAMFHW010000294.1, read on the forward strand.
CCGCAGCCGCCCTTGCCGCCGCCATGGCCGCCCCAATGGCCGCCATGGCCCCCGCCGACGCGGATGCTGACGCTGGAGCGCGACGAGGCGTAGGCGCTGGCCGAGGCGCTCGAACGGGCCGATGCGCCGCCGCCCACCACCACCATGCCGCCGCCGCCGTAGTAGCCGCCGTCCGGGATCGGGCCGACCCCGCCATAGTCGTAGAAGAAGGCCGGGCTGACCGAGACCGAGCTGACGCTGGAATAGCCTGCGCCGCCCATGCAGCCGCAATCGCGGTAGCGCACCGTGCAGGTGTTGCAGCGCGGATCGCCATAGTGCTGGAGCGCGCCGCCGAAGCTCGGCACGTAGTAACCGTCCGCCGGCTCGTCCCAATAGTCGCGGGGCGGCGGGCCGTAACGGTCGCCGGCATAGGAGCCGCCGCCGGTCTGGACGTAGCGCTCCTCGCGATAGCCGTAGTGTTCGTCTTCGCGACGGTCGTCACGGACGTCGCGGCGGACCGGGGCCGGGCGGCCATAGCGGTCGCGGCCATACTGGTCGTAGCCGTAGAGATCGTAGCCGTCGCGGGTGAAGCCCGCATGGTCGAAGCCGTACTTGTCGAAGCCCTCGGCGTCGTAGCCGGAAGCGTCGTATGCGTCGCCGCTGCGCGAGACGTAGCCGTACGATTCCCGGTTGCAGGTCTCGGCGCACGGACCGGGCGGCGGGGCGCGATAGGCCTCGGGGCCGCGCATGTCGTCATGGAATCGTGGCCCCGCGCCGCCGGCCAGCGGCGGGTCGTAGGCGGGCGGATAGCCGGCCGGCGGCGGCCCATAGGCCTGGGCCGCGGCGGCGCCCGCGCTCGCGATGAGGACGAGGCTGAGAGCGCCTCCAAGCAACCGGTTCATGACCACCATCCCGAATTCGTTCGGGAAACCTAGGCCGCGGGCGGGGCCCAAGCGACTGCTTGCGCCTGTCGGGCGAGGCCGGCTCGCCTCAGAAGTCGACGGCGATGCCCTTGCGTTCCCAGTCGCCGAACCGGGTCGGCTCGAGGCCGGCGGGGCCGCCTTCCTCGGTGGGGCGCTGGGCTTGCGCCCCGTGCTTGTGACGCTCGGCCGCCTCTTCCAGGGCGCGGCGGGCCGCGGGGGTCAGCGCCTTGCCGGGCGCGGCGTTGGGAGGCAGGTCGTCCATGCCCCACACATAGGCCGCACGCGGCCGCCTGGCCAGGGCGCGGCGTCGCGCCCGTCACGAAGCGACTTGATCGGACGGGCGGAAGCAGGCACGCCGCGCCGGTGACCGACCAAGCTTCCGACATCGCCGGCCTGCCCGCGCGCCGCGCCGCCCTCGAACTGCTCACCGCCGCCCTGTCGCGCCGCGCCGGCATGGAGGAGGCCGCCGCCAAGCCGTCCTTCGCCGGCCTGTCGTCGCGCGACCGTGGCTTCGCCCACGCGCTCACCCTGGCGACCCTGCGCCATCTGGGGCCGATCGACCGGGCGCTGGAAGCGCGGCTGGCCAAGCCGCCGCCGGAGGCCGTGCGCAACATCCTGCGCCTGGGCGCGGCCCAGGTCTTCGCGCTGGGCGCCCCGGCCTATGCGGCGGTGAGCGCCAGCGTCGACCTGGCCGCCTCGGGGCGGGAGACGCGGCCGTTCAAGGGCCTGGTCAACGCCGTGCTGCGCGCGCTCACCCGCGAGCCGCCGGACCTGGCCGACGCCGAGGCCTTCGCGCCGGCCTGGCTGTTCGCCCGCTGGCAGGCGGCCTTCGGCGCCGACGAGGCCCGCGCCATGGCCGGCCAGATCGCCGCCGAGCCGGCCACCGACCTGACGCCGCGCAATCCCGCCGCGATCCCGCCGGACGACCTGAAGGCCGAGGTGCTTCCCGGCGGAACCTGGCGCACCAGCCTGCGCGGCGACGTCGCGACCTGGCCTGGCTTCGAGGTCGGCGCCTGGTGGGTGCAGGACGCCAGCGCCGCGGTCCCGGGCCGCCTGTTCGACCTTGGGCCCGGCAAGACCGCCCTCGACCTCTGCGCCGCCCCGGGCGGCAAGACCCTGCAGCTGGCCGCGACCGGAGCCTCGGTCGTGGCCGTCGACCGCTCCGCCGCGCGCCTGAAGCGTGTCGAGGAAAACCTCGCCCGCATGGGCCTCGCCGCCGAGTCCGTCGCCGCCGACGCGGGCGACTGGGCCGACGCCCGGACCTTCGACGCCGTCCTGCTCGACGCGCCTTGCAGCGCCACCGGCACCTTCCGGCGCAATCCCGACGTCCTCTGGGCCGCGCGGCCCGGTGACGTCGCGGCGCTGGCTGCGGTCCAGGCCAAGCTGCTCGATTCCGCCGCCGGCCGGGTGAAGCCGGGCGGCCGGCTGGTCTATTGCGTCTGCTCCCTCGAGCCGGAGGAGGGTGAGGCCCAGGTCGCCGGCTTCCTGGCCCGCCACCCCGCCTTCGCGCTCGACCCGATCGCGGCCGGGGAGGGTGGGGCGCCGCCTGCCAGCCGCAAGCCTGACGGGAGCCTGCGGATCCTGCCCCACCATCGCGAGGGGGGTACGGACGGCTTCTTCGTCGCCCGCTTCGCGCGCCTTAAGGAATAGGGTTGGCGCGGGCCCCCGGCGCCGGTTAAGTCGGAGCTCATGAGCCCCCGCACGCCGATCATCGCGCCTTCGATCCTGGCTTCCGATTTCGCACGCCTGGGCGAGGAGTGCCGCGCCGTCGAGGCCGCCGGCGCCGACTGGCTGCACATCGACGTGATGGACGGCCATTTCGTGCCGAACATCACGCTGGGCCCCGACATCGTCAAAGCCCTGAAGCCGCACGTGAAGATCCCCTTCGACGTGCACCTGATGATCGCCCCGGTCGATCCCTATATCGAGGCCTTCGCCCAGGCGGGCGCCGACATCATCAGCGTCCATCCTGAGAGCGGGCCGCACCTGAACCGCACTCTGAAGCTGATCCGCCAGCTGGGCTGCAAGGCGGGCGTGGTGTTCAATCCATCGACCTCGCCCTCGGTGATCGAGTGGATGATGGACGAGATCGACCTGATCCTGGTGATGTCGATCAATCCGGGCTTCGGCGGCCAGAAATTCATGACCTCCCAGCTCGCCAAGATCGCCAAGCTGCGCGAGATGATCGATGCTTCGGGCCGTGACATCTGGCTGGAGGTGGACGGCGGGGTCACCGCCGAGACGGCGCCCCAATGCGTGGCGGCGGGCGCGACAGCCCTCGTCGCCGGTACGGCGGTGTTCAGAGGCGGGCCATCCGCCTACGCCGCCAACATCGCCGCCCTGAAGGGCGGCTAGGAGAGCGCCATGGCGGGAGGGCCAGCGTCCTTGGCGCGCCTGCCCGGCGGCGACTACCTCCTGGCCCTCGGCGTCGGCGCGCGCCGCCTGCTCGCCTACGAGTGGACCGAGTCCGTTCTGCATCGCTGGATGCTGACCAGCCCGCGGCCGCGCGGCCTGGCCATCGGTGGTCGCGACCTGCGGCCGGCCGATGCGGTGGCGGGCCACAAGATCCTCAGCGGGACCTTCGACATGGGCGGTTCCGTGCTGGAGACCGGCGCGCGGGGTGATCCCTGGGATCGTCCCAGCCCATCGAAGCGTTTCGCGCTCGCCCTGCACCGCCTTGACTGGATGCGCGACCTCCTGGCCGTCGGGCCGGACGCCAATGCCGAGGGCCTGCGCCTGGTGCTGGACTGGAGCCGGGTGTTCGGGCGCTGGAACGCCTTTTCCTGGAGCCCCCAGGTCCTCGGCCGGCGCGTCTTCAACCTGGCCTGCTGCATCCGCACCATCAGCCCGGGCGCCGCCGACGCCGAACGGGCCCTGATCGCGCTGGACCTCGCCCGCCAGGCTCGCCACCTGCTGGCGACCCTGCAGAAGCCGCAGGGCGTGGCGGAAGGCGCGATCGCCGTCGCTCTGGCGGGGACTGCGCTCTCGGAAGAGGTCGGCCGCAAGCTGATGGACAAGGGTTTGGCGCGCCTGGTGAAAGCCCTGCCGGAGACCGTCCTGCCCGACGGCGGCCACGCCAGCCGCAATCCGCGCGCCGCGCTCGAACTGCTCTACGACCTCAGGATTCTGGACGACGCCCTCGAGCAGCATGGGCTGCATCCGCCGGAGGAGGTGCTGCGGGCCGTCGATCGCCTGGCCGCCACGGTGCGCTTCTTCACCC
>CAMFHW010000295.1 GCA_945952175.1 uncultured Phenylobacterium sp.
CCGCCGCGCTTGGCGAGGAGGGCGGCGGCCCGCCCCCGGCGGGCCGCAACGGCTTCCAGCGCCTCGACGGCCGCGGCCTGCAGGTGATCGCCGACGCCGCGCCGGCGGCCGAGGACGGCTGGAGCCTGTCGGCCTGCGCCCCGCCCCTGGCCATCGAGGTGATCGCCCATGGCCGCCGCCTGATCACCGCCTGCGGCGCCCCGCCGTCCGACGGCGGCTTCCCCGGCCTGCGCCAGGTGGACGCCGCCTCGACCCTGGTGCTCGGCGAGGTGACCTGCGGCGGTCCCGCCACCGGCCTGCTGGCCACCGCCATGGGCCCGCGCCTGCTGGGCGCGCCGCTGGGGGTCGACTTCCGTCGACAGGAGGCCGAGGGCGGGCTGTGGCTGGAGATGAGTCACGACGGCTGGGAGCGCCGCTTCCACCTGCGCCACGATCGCCGCCTGTTCGTGAGCCAGCTGGCCGAGGAGCTGCGCGGCGAGGACCGGCTGACCCCGGTAGGCGACTCGGCCGCCGCCGAGGCTGGCCGCCGCTTCGTCCCCTTCGTGATCCGGTTCCACCTGCATCCCGACGTCACGGCCAGCCTGGCCCGCGACGGCAAGAGCGCCTTGCTGCGCACGCCCGGTGACGAGGTCGGCTGGCGTCTTCGCTCCGACGCCCGCGAGATGGCCATCGAGGACAGCGCCTATTTCCAGGCCGGTGTCCCGCGCCGCGCCACCCAGGTCGTCCTGCGCGGCCAGGCCCGCGCCGACGCCGGCGCGACCGTGCGCTGGAAGCTGGCGCTCGCCGAAGAACTTCCGCCGCATTGATCCCCGCTTTCGCGGGGACAGGCCCGCTAGCGTTTCGCCGCATTGACCCGCGGCGGAGTCGGGCCTAAAGCGCGCCCGACCTCGCGTGACTGGCGAAACAGGTGGGCGACCACCGGGGAGCGCGAAGGGCCATAGACGCCGCTCGCCTGGGCACTTTCCTTCTGACCCCTCGCAAGGAGACTGCCGTGCCTGCCGCGCCCGATTTCCCCAAACCTTCCGACCGCGCCCCGATCAAACGGGCCCTCCTCTCGGTCTCCGACAAGACCGGCCTCGTCGACGCCGCCAAGGCGCTGGCCGAGATGGGCGTCGAGCTGGTCTCGACCGGCGGCACTCGCGCGGCCATCGCCGCCGCCGGCCTGCCGGTGAAGGACATCTCCGAACTGACCGGCTTCCCCGAGATGATGGACGGGCGGGTGAAGACCCTGCATCCCATCGTCCACGGCGGCCTGCTCGGGGTGCGCGACGCGCCGGAGCACAAGCAGGCCATGGCCGACCACGGGATCGGCGGCATCGACCTCGTCTATGTGAACCTGTACCCGTTCGAGCAGACGGTCGCCGGCGGCGGCGACTTCGAGACCTGCGTCGAGAACATCGACATCGGCGGGCCGGCCATGATCCGCTCGGCGGCCAAGAACCACGGCTATGTGGCGGTCTGCACCGAGATCGCCGACCTGCTGGAAGTCCTCGAGGAACTGCGCGACGGCGGGGCTACGACCCTGGCCCTGCGCAAGCGCCTGGCCGCCCGCGCCTATGCCCGCACCGCGGCCTATGACGCGGCGATCTCGGCCTGGTTCGCGGGCGCGCTCGGCGAAGAGGCGCCCAGGCGCAAGGCCATCGCCGGCGAGTTGGTCCAGACCATGCGCTACGGCGAGAACCCGCATCAGTCGGCGAGCTTCTACCGCTTCGCCGATCCGCGTCCGGGCGTGGCCACGGCCAAACAGCTCCAGGGCAAGGAGCTGAGCTACAACAACATCAACGACACAGACGCCGCGTTCGAGCTGATCGCCGAGTTCGACCCGGCCCAGGGCCCGGCCTGCGCGATCATCAAGCACGCCAACCCGTGCGGCGTGGCGACCGGAAGGACCATGGTCGAGGCCTATGAGCGGGCCCTGGCCTGCGACCCTACCAGCGCCTTCGGCGGCATCATCGCGCTGAACGGCAAGCTCGACGCGCCGACCGCCGAGGAGATCCTCAAGCTCCTGACCGAGGTGGTGATCGCGCCCGAGGCCGACGAGGACGCCATCGCCCTGTTCCGCAAGAAGAAGAACGTGCGTCTGCTGACCACCGGCGGCCTGCCCGACCCCCTGGCCAAGGGGACGACCTTCAAGTCGGTCGCCGGCGGCTTCCTGGTCCAGAGCCGCGACGACGCCCGCCTGACCGCGGCCGACCTCAAGGTCGTCACCAAGCGCGCGCCGACCGACGAGGAGGTGCGCGACATGCTGTTCGCCTTCACCATCGCCAAGCACGTGCAGTCGAACGCCATCGTCTATGCCCGCGCCGGCCAGACCATCGGCGTCGGCGCCGGCCAGATGAACCGCAAGGACTCCGCGCGGATCGCGGCCCTGCGCGCGGCCGACTTCGGGCTCGACCTGAAGGGCTCGGCCTGCGCGTCGGAAGCCTTCTTCCCGTTCCCGGACGGCCTGATCCAGGCGGCCGACGCCGGCTGCACCGCGGTGATCCAGCCGGGCGGCTCCATCGGCGACCAGAAGGTGATCGAGGCCGCCGACGAGCGCGGCGTCGCCATGGTCTTCACCGGGGTGCGGGTGTTCCGGCACTGATCTCAATTCCTCCCCCGGGGGGGGGGCGCTGAAGCCTGCGGGCGCCAGGGGCTTGAACCCCCTCCGTCTCGTGGCTTCGCCGCGATCCACCTCCCCAACGGGGGAGGACCTGAGATCAGCTCGCCGCCTGCTGCCGCCACCTCAGGAACGCCGCCCCCGCCCAGAACAGCTCGATCAGGCCGAACGGCCAGGCGCCCTGCAGGAAGCCGTAGGTGGCCGCGGCCAGGTTGGCGGCGCAGAAGCCCAGGGTCCACCAGGGGCTCCTCGCCTCCATCACGTAGCAGAGCAGGCTGGCGCTGACGGCCGCCAGGCCGAACAGCGACAGCGCGTCGAAGCTGAAGCCCATCATTTCCCCGCCGGCGTGGCTTGGGCCTTGCGCAGGTCGGGCCGGTCGAGGTCGAGGTCTGCGGCCGGGATCACCTCGAGGTTGGGCGCGCGCTTCTTCAGCTCTTCGGCGAAGGCCTTGGCGTCGCCGGCGACGATCAGGCTCATCCGGGCCGGGTCGAGCTGGCTCTTGGCGAAGGCCTGGACCTCGGTGGGCGTCACCGCCTCGACCTTGCCCGTATAGGCGCCCAGTTCCGACAGTGGCACGCCGTAGAGCGCCAGATTGCCGATGGCGTCGGCCAGGCCCTCGGTGGTCGCGAGGTTGCGGCCGTAGCTGCCGATCAGCGTCGACTTGCGGGCCTTGAGCTCGTCCGCGCTCGCCGGCTCGGCGGCGAGCCGCGTCAGTTCGGCGTTGATCAGGTCGACCACCTGCGGCGCCGACTCGTTCTTGGTCTGGGCGGAGGCCCGGAACAGGCCGGTGGTCCGCCGCGCCGCGAGGCCGGAGCCCGCGCCGTAGGACAGTCCCCGCTTGATGCGGATCTCCTCGTTCAGGCGCGCCGAATAGCCGCCGCCGAGCACGGTGTTGGCCACCACGCCCGGATAGAACTGCGGATCGTTGCGGGCGATCGTGGTCACCTGGACGTTCACCGCCGCCTGGCCGGTGCCCGGCAGGTCGATGGCGACCGCGCGGGGGGCGGTCTTGGGCGAAATGACTGGCTGGGCGGGCGTCGGCCCGGCCGGCGCCTTCCAGTCGCCGAACGCCTTTTCGGCGAGCGCGAAGCCCTGTTCCGGCGCGATGTCGCCGGTCAGCACCAGGATGGCGTTGTCGGGCCGGTAGTAGGCGCCGTGGATCCTGGCGAGGTCGGCGGTCTTCAGCTTGGCTAGGGAGGCCGGCGTGCCACCCGGAACCTGGCCGAACGGCGTGCCGGCATAGAGCACCGGGGACGAGGCGAAGGTGGCCAACGATCCCGGCTGCTGCAGGCTGACCGACAGGCCGTCGAGCGACTGGGCGCGCTGGCGCTCCAGCTCCGCCTCGGCGAAGGCGGGGTTGCGGGCGACGTCGGCCATGATCGCCATGGCCTGGGACAGCTTGCCGGTCATGACGTTCAGCGTCACGGACGAGGATTCCTGGCCGGCCGCCGCGTCGAGGCTGGCGCCCATCGACTCCGTCTCGCGGGCGATCTGCTGGGCGCCTCGCGTCCTGGTGCCCTCGGTCAGCATGCCGGCGGTCATGCTGGCGGCGCCCGCCAGGCCGGCGGGATCGGCCCAGGCGCCGGCCTTGACCGTCAGGTCGGCGGTGACCAGCGGCAGGTCGGACGACTTGGCGACGATCACCCGCAGGCCGTTGGCCAGGGTCTTTTCCGCCGGTTGCGGAAGGATGGGCATGACCGGCTTGCCGATCGGCGCCGCCGCCGCCCGCTGCCCTTCGGGCAGGAGTTCGCTGACCGGGCCGGTATATTTCACCGAGGCCACTTTCGGCGCGGCCTCGTCCGTCGCCGGCGCGTCCTTCGGCTTTTCGCTCTCCGGCAGGTAGCGGATCACCATGCGACGGTCGTCGGCCAGGTACTTCCTCGCCACCCGCTGCACGTCGGCGGCGGTCACCTTCTGCAGGTCGCCGAGCTCGTTGTTGGCCTGGGCCGCGTCGCCTTCGGTGCGCAGCGCATAGCCCAGGGCGAAGCCGCGGCCTTCCAGGGTCTCGCGCTCGCGCAGCTTGCCGGCCACCAGCTCGTTCTTGGCCTCGGCCAGTTCGGCGGCGCTCGGCGGGGCGTCGCGCAGCTTCTTTACCTCCGCCAGCAAGGCGGCCTCGCCCTGGGCGACCGTGTGGCCTGACGCCATGATCGCGCCGACCATGAACATGCCGGGCTGCTGCGGCAGGTCGGCGTTGGAGAACACCTGAGGCGAGATCTGCTGGTCGTAGACCAGGTTGTCATAGAGCCGGGCCGACTTGCCCGACGACAGGATCGCGTCCAGCACCTTCAGCGCCGGGGCGTCGGGATCGGCCGCCTTCGCGCCCAGCCAGGTGATCGCCACCGCCGGCAGCGGCACATTGGGGCCATAGCCGGTGAAGACGCCGGGCCCGGTCCGCGCCGGCTCGACCGCGGTCACGCGCTTCAGCGCCGCCGACGGGTTCTTGAGCCCGCCCAGATACTTGTCGACCCAGGCGTTGAGCTGGGCCTCGTCGAAATTGCCGACCACGATCAGGGCGGCGTTGTCGGGCCGGTAGTATTCGTTGTGGAAGGCGCGCACGTCGTCGATGGTCGCCGCGTCGAGCTGCTCGATCGAGCCGATGCCGGGCCGGTGGTAGGGGTGGACCTTGTAGGTCGCCTGCGGAAGGTAGAGGGCGAACAGGCGGCCATAGGGATTGGCCAGGACCCGCTGGCGCAACTCCTCCTTCACCACGTCGCGCTCGGACTTGAAGTTGGCCTCGTCGACCACCAGCGAGCCCATCCGCTCGCCCTCGACCCAGATCAGCCGCTCCAGGTGGTTGGCCGGGATCACCTCGTAGTAGTTGGTGAAGTCGTCATAGGTCGAGGCGTTGTTCATGCCGCCCACGTCCTCGGTGAAGCGGTCCATGCTCTCGGCCGGATAGTCCTTGGTGGCCTTGAACATCATGTGCTCGAACAGGTGGGCGAAGCCCGAGCGCCCGGCCGGGTCGTCCTTCGAGCCCACCCCGTACCAGACCTGCACCGTCACGTTCGGCGTCGTCCGGTCCACGGAGGTCAGCACCTGCAGGCCGTTGGCCAAGGTGCGCGACTTGAAGGCGATGGGGGGCACGCGGTCCGCCTGGGCCGCCGCCGGCGCCGCCGGCTTGCGCGGAGCCTGTTTGGCGGGCGCCGCCTGTGACGCGGTCGCCAGCAGGACGAGGGCGAGAC
>CAMFHW010000296.1 GCA_945952175.1 uncultured Phenylobacterium sp.
GTCGCCTGGTGAATTGCATCCCGTGGCCCTCGATCGCGCCGGCCAGCTTGGCCCGCCTCGGCCAGCCTGGAAAGCTTGCGCCACAATCATCAATTAGATTGACGATATCGCCGAGCGCCCCGAAGGTGCGGCCCCCCGCCGGGACAGGCGGCCCGAGCGAGGAAACCCGATGAACCAGCACGTCGCGCGGCCGGCCGCGTCGTCCCCGACCGCCACGACCGCCGCCGGCCCGACCGCGCGCGACCGGCGCTGGGCGCTGATCCTGCTGGTCGCCATCTCCACCGTCAGCTTCATCGACCGCTCGATCCTCAACACGGTCGGCCAGGCGATCAAGGACGACCTGGCGATCACCGACCTCCAGCTCGGCCTGCTGGGCGGGGCGGCCTTCGCCATCCTGAACGGCCTGCTGGGCCTGCCGGTCGCACGCCTGGCCGAGCGGCGCAGCCGGGTCGCGATCATCAGCGTGGCGGTCGCGGCCTGGTCGGCCATGACGGCGCTGAGCGGCCTGGCCGGCTCCTTCGCCCACCTGCTGCTCGCCCGCGTCGGGGTTGGCATCGGCGAGGCCGGCGCCGGCGCGCCCTCGCAATCCATGCTCTCCGACTACTACCCGCCCCACCAGCGAGCGACAGTGTTCAGCATCCTCGGCCTCGCCACCCCGTTCGGCATCGTGCTGGGCGGGTTGGGCGGCGCCGTGGTCGCCCAGACCTTCGGCTGGCGCGCGGCCTTCTTCGTCGTCGGCCTGCCGGGCCTGGCGCTCGCCGCCCTCACCTGGCTCACCCTGAAGGAGCCGCCGCGCGGCTTCTCCGAGGGCCGCGACGCCGCCGAGGTGGCTCCGCCCTTCTCCGAGGTCGTGCGCCGCCTGTTCGCCAGCCGCACCTTCCGCCACGTGCTGGCCGCCGCCGTCATCGTCAACTTCGTCGGCTTCAGCGGGATGAGCTTCCTGCACCCCTTCCTGGTGCGCACCTTCAAGGTCGACTACACGACCGCCGCCTTCGCCTTCGTGATTGTCAACAGCATCTCGCTGGCCGGCGGCTACCTGATGGGCGGCTTCGTCACCGACCGCCTGGTGAAGCGCGACCTGCGCTACTACGGCTGGGCGCCGGGCGTCGCCATGCTGCTCGCCGGGCCGGCCTATATCCTGGGCTTCCTGCAGACCCAGTGGATCGCCGCCATCCTGGTCCTGATCCTGCCGGGGCTGTTCTCGGGCGTCTATTTCGGGCCCACCTTCGCCATCACCCACAACCTGGTCGAACCGCGCATGCGCGCCTCGGCCACGGCGGTCCTGTCCCTGATCATGGGTCTGGTCGGCATGACCACCGGCCCCGTCATCACCGGCTGGCTCAGCGACCTGTTCGCGGCCCGCGCCTTCAGCCTCGGCGACTATGCCGTCATGTGCCGCGGCGGCGCGGCCGCGACGATCGACGCCTGCCGCGTGGCCTCGGCCTCCGGCATCCGCACGGCGCTGATCATCATCGTCTCGCTGTTCTGGTGGGCCGGCCTGCACTTCTTCCTGGCGGCCCGCTCGGTCCGCCAGGAGCTTTCGGCGCGCTAGGCGGCGGCCGCCAGCCGGACCTGGCGCTTGATCATCACCGAAGCGACGGCGGCGATGAAGCCGGTCATGCCGGCCATCACGAAGGCCATCACATAGTCGCCCTGGGCGGCGCGGAGGATCCCGGCGGCCATGGCCGCCGTCGCCGCGCCCGCCTGGTGGCCCGCGGCGATCCAACCGAACACGATCGGGCCGTCGGCGTCGCCGAACGCCTCTGTGGCCAGCCGTACGGTCGGCGGGACGGTGGCGATCCAGTCCAGGCCGTAGAACACCGCGAAGACGCTCAGCGAGACCAGGCTGAAGTCCGTATAGGGCAGCACGATCAGGGAGAGGCCGCGCAGGGCGTAGTACATGAAGAGCAGCTTGCGCGGGTCGTAGCGGTCGGTGAGCCAGCCCGAGGCGGTGGTGCCGATCAGGTCGAACAGGCCCATCAGCGCCAGCAGGCCGGCGGCGCTGGTCTCGGCCATGCCGTGGTCGCCGCAGAGCGCGATCAGGTGGACGCCCACTAGGCCGTTGGTGGTCAGGCCGCAAACGAAGAAGCCGGTGAACAGGAGCCAGAAGGTGCGCGTGCGCGCGGCGCGCATCAGAACCCCGATCGCATGGCCGACCGCGCTGTTGGCGGGCGGCGGAGGCTCCACATAGTCGGCGGGCGCGCCATAGGGCTTCTGGCCGACCGAGGAGGGTCGCTCGGGGATCAGCAGCCAGGTGATCGGCGCGAGCACCGCCGTGACCGCAGAGATGGTCAGCACCACCGGTTTCCAGCCGCCGTGCTCGGCGATGAAGGCCATGCCTGGCAGGAAGATCAGCGTTCCGGTCGCCGTCGAGGCGGTCAGCAGGCCCATGACCAGGCCCCGCCGCTCGACGAACCAGCGGTTCACCACCGTCGCGCCCAGGGTCATGGCCACGGCGCCGGAGCCCAGGCCCGCGAGAACGCCCCAGGTCGCCACGTACTGCCACGCCTCGGTCATCAGGGCCGAGAGCCCCGTCGAGACCGCCATCAGCAGCAGGGCCAGCGGCACCACCCGGCGGATGCCGAAGGTCTGCATCAGGGCGGCGGCGAACGGACCGGTCAGGCCGTAGAGGAAGATGCCGATGGCGGCGGCCATCGAGACCGTGCCGCGATCCCAGCCGAAGTCCTTGGCGATCGGCAGCATCAGCACGCCCGGCGCCGAGCGCAGACCCGCCGTCGAGAGCAGGGCCAGGAACACCGCCGCGGCCACGACGAACGCATAGTTCTGGCCAAACGGCCGGGGGATCGCTATCTTCATGTTACCTACCGGTACGTGTCGCGCTCTGTATACGTACCGGTCAGTAACATCGTCAAGCCCCATACCACTTCATCAAGTGCCTAAAGTCGAACCCGACCCACCCCGCCGCGCCGTGGACAAGATCCGCGACACCGCCCGCGAGCTGTTCTACCGCGAGGGCATCCGCGCGGTCGGCGTCGACGAGATCGTCACCAAGGCCGGCGTCACCAAGCCCAGCCTCTACCGCTCCTTCGGCTCGAAGGACGAGCTGGCCGTGGCGGTGCTGCGCGAGAGCGAGATCGGCTTCTGGGCCCGCTGGGACGAGGCCATGGCCGACCATGCGGGCGACCCGCGCGCACAGCTCCTGGCCTTCTTCGACCGCCTCGCCGAGCGGTCCAGCAAGGAAGACTATCGCGGCTGCACCCTGACAAACGCCGCCGTCGAGTTCCCCGAGCACGACCACCCCGCCCGCCAGGTCGCCGAGGCCCACAAGCGCGACCTGCGCGCCCGGCTGCGGGCCAAGGCCGTCGAGCTCGGCGCCGCGAACCCCGACCGCCTGGGCGATTCCCTGACCCTGCTGGTCGAGGGCGCCTATGCGTCGAGCCAATTGTTCGGCAAGGGCGGCCCCTCGGGCTCGGTCGGCCACGCCGCGGCGGCCCTCATCGACGTCGCCTTGCGGCCCAGGTGACGCATGGATAGCGTGCCGGCTTTCCGCTCGGGGGCCTCTGCATGCTTCGTCTTTCGCCTTTGATCCTGGCCGCCCTGCTGGCCACGCCGGCCGCGGCCGCCGACCTGAAGGCGCAGGCCTCCCGCGTCACCATCACCCGAGACGACTGGGGCATCGCCCACGTCCACGGCAAGACCGACGCCGACGCCGTGTTCGGCATGATCTACGCCCAGGCCGAGGACGACTTCAATCGCGTGGAGACCAACTACCTGACCTCGCTCGGCCGCACCGCCGAGGCCGAGGGCGAGGCCGCGATCTGGCAGGACCTGCGCCAGCGCCTCTACATCGACCCGCAGGTTCTGAAAGCCGACTACGCCAGGTCGCCGGCCTGGCTGAAGAGCCTCATGAACGCCTGGGCCGACGGGCTCAACGACTACCTGGCCACCCATCCGAACGTGAAGCCGAAGGTGATCACCCGTTTTGAGCCCTGGATGGCGCTGAGCTTCTCAGAGGGCTCGATCGGCGGCGACATCGAGCGCGTGTCGCTCAAGGATCTCGCCGCCTTCTACGGTTCGCCCCAGACCGCTCTGGCCGAGGACCCGCCCTGGGCGTTCAAAGAGCCGAAGGGCTCCAACGGCATGGCCGTCGCGCCCGCCAACACTGCGAACGGCCACGCCCTGCTGCTGATCAACCCGCACACCAGCTTCTTCTTCCGCTCGGAACAGCAGGTGACGTCGGACCAGGGCCTGAACGCCTATGGCGCGGCGACCTGGGGCCAGTTCTTCATCTACCAGGGCTTCAACGCCAAGGCTGGCTGGATGCACACGTCCAGCGGCGTCGACGTGGTCGACGAGTTCGCCGAGACCATCTCGAAGACCGGTGGCAAGTTCACCTACAAATACGGTCTGGAGGACCGCCCGGTCACGGTCCAGACGATCAAGATCGCCTACCGTACCGCCGCTGGCGGCAAGGCCGAGAAGACCTTCACCGTCTACAAGACCCACCACGGGCCGGTCGTCCGCGCCGAGGGTGGCAAGTGGATCGCCCTCGCCCTGATGAACAAGCCTGTCGAGGCGCTCAGCCAATCTTTCCTGCGCACCAAGGCCGATGGCTACAAGGCCTTCGTGAAGGCCTCGGAATTCCAGGCCAATTCCTCGAACAACACCATCTTCGCCGACGCCGACGGCGACATCGCCTACCTGCACCCGCAGTTCATCCCCAAGCGCGATGACCGCTTCGACTACACCAAACCCGTCGACGGCTCAGACCCCGCGACCGACTGGCAGGGCCTGACCGCCGCCGCCGATGCGCCGCACCTGCTGAACCCCTCCAATGGCTGGATCTTCAACACCAACGACTGGCCCTGGTCCGCCGCTGGCCCGCAGAGCCCGAAGCGCGAGGCCTATCCGCGCTACATGGACACCGCCGGCGAGAATCCACGGGGCGCCCATGCCACCCTCGTGCTGTCGGCCCGCAAGGACTTCACCCTGCAGTCGCTGATGGCCTCGGCCTATGACAGCTACCTGCCCGCCTTCGCCGACCTGATCCCTGGCCTCGCCAACGCCTACGACATGACCCCGGGCGCCGATCCCCTGAAGGTGAAGCTCGCCGATCAGGTCGCCCTGCTGCGCCACTGGGACTATCGCTGGGGGAAGGACTCTACCGCCACCTCGCTGGCGGTGTTCTGGGGCGAGGCGCTCTGGGCCGACGTCGCCGCCGAAGCCAAGCGCCAGAACATCAACATCTACGAGTACATGGCCACCCGCACGACCGCCGAGCAGAAGCTGAAGGCTCTGGCCGCAGCCTCCGATCGCCTGGCCGCCGACTTCGGCGACTGGCGCACGCCCTGGAGCAGGATCAACTGCTTCCAGCGCAACGACGCCGCCATCGTCCAGACCTTCAAGGACGACGGGGCCTGCACGCCGGTGGCCTTCACCTCGGCCCAGTGGGGCTCCCTCGCCTCGTTCGGCGCCAAGCGCTATCCGGGGACCAGGCGCTACTACGGGACCAGCGGCAACAGCTTCGTCGCGGTGGTCGAGTTCGGCCCGCGCGTGAAGGCCTACGCCGTCACCGCCGGCGGCGAGAGCGGCGACCCGAAGTCCAAGCACTTCAACGACCAGGCCGAGCGCTATGCGACCGGGAACCTCCGCGAGGTCTACTACTATCCCGACCAGCTCAAGGGCCACACCGAGCGGGTGTACAAGCCCGGCGAGTGATCACCGCGCGTCGTAGACGATCCGGCCGCCCACGATGGTCATCACCGCGTGAGCCTTGGGGATTTCGGCGAAGGGGACGCTCATCAGG